>JBEBXJ010000004.1:0-66519 GCA_040391685.1 Paenimyroides baculatum | reverse complement strand
CTGTTACGTATCCGCCCGGACCGCTACCTAAGATGATAATATCGTATTTCATTTTTTATTTGTTTTAAACTTCAAGCATTAAGCCTTAAGCGTTGATTGTTTTATTATTTGAGTGCACGATATGCGTTGCGAATTTAAGAATTTTTTTTAAAAACTATTTAAGTCGAAAGTCGAAAAGTCGTAATGTCAAAAGATTAGAACTTCTTTACTCTTTGAATTATATAGCTTATAACTTACATTTAAAATTATCAATTCGCTGATACACTTGCGTACTGCGATTCGTACAGATTTTTGTATGCTCCGTTTTCTTTGGTTAACAATTGAGCATGTGTGCCTGTTTCTACAATTCTGCCCTGATCCATAACTACAATTAGATCTGCGTTTACAATGGTTGCCAAACGGTGTGCAATGATGATCGATGTACGGTCTTTTGTAATGATTTCGACTGCTTTCTGTAATAATTCTTCAGAATAAGTATCGATAGAAGAAGTAGCTTCGTCTAAAATCAAAATACTCGGATTGCTCATATATGCACGTAAAAAGGCAATTAACTGGCGTTGCCCCGATGACAGCATTACTCCACGTTCTTTTACGTTGTAACCGTATCCGCCGGGTAGTTTCTCTATAAAATCGTTAATTCCTATTTCTTTTGCAGCCGCAATAACTTCTTCTTTTGTAATGTTGGGATTATCTAAAATGATGTTGTTTAAGATGGAATCCGAGAAAAGGAAAACATCTTGCAAAACTACTGCAATTTGATCGCGCAAACTGTTTAAAGTGAAATCGTTGATGTTCATTCCGTCAATCAAAATTTCACCTGATTCAATATCGTAAAATCGACTTAAAAGATTGGCAATGGTTGATTTTCCTGCACCCGAAGCTCCAACAAAAGCAACTGTTTGTCCGGCTTTAATATTCAGATTAATGCCGTTGATTACTTTTTTACCATTGCTATAACTGAAATCGACGTTTTTAAAATCAATAGCACCTTTAAAATCAGGAGCTGTTAGTTTCCCTTGTTCCTGAATCAGATCATCACGATCTAAAATTTCAAAAACTCGGTCTGCAGCAACAATTCCCATCTGCATTACATTAAATTTATCGGCAATTTGTCGTAACGGGTTAAACAACATAGAAATCATCATGGTGTAACCAAACAAATCTCCAGTTGTAGTTAAATTATCGCCTTGAACAATGGTAAATCCACCATAAATAATTACGCAACCCAATGTAACCGCCGAAACAATATCGGCAATAGGGAAGAAGATAGAGTTGTACAGAATGTTTTTCTGCCAGGCATCGTTATGTTTCTGATTGATTTTTTTAAAGTTTTCGTACTCAATCTGTTCGCGGTTAAACAGCTGAACAATTTTCATTCCCGTTAAACGTTCCTGTATAAAGGTATTTAAATTGGCAACCTGCAAACGAACTTCTTCAAAAGCAACTTTCATGTGTTTCTGGAAAATTCGGGTTGCATAAAGTAGAACAGGCATTGCTAGTATTACAATAATTGTAAGTTTCCAGTTCATCCAAGTCATTATTCCTAAAACAACCATCATTTTTAAAACATCACCTACAATCATAAACAATCCCTGACTAAAAATACTTGCAATGTTTTCGATATCGGACACATTTCGGGTAATTAATTTACCAACAGGTTCGTTATCAAAATAACTTAAACGGAATTTAAGCATTTTATCAAACAAGTTGGTTCGTATGTCTTTAATAATGTTTTGTCCAAGCCAACTTGCAATGTAGGTAAAGAAAAACTGCGAAGAAACTTCTAAAATCAGTACCAAAGCCATTAAAGCCACGTAAATACTTAATCCGTTTAAATCGGCTTTTGCAATATAAACATCTACTACATTTTTAACCATGTAAGGTCGAATTGCTCCAAAAACAGCAAGCGTAATCACCGTAAGCACTACCCAAAACATTTTGTCTTTGTAGGGCTGTGCATAATGCATTACTTTTTTTAATGTAGAAGTTTTATTTTGTTTCATTTATGTATGGATATACTACTTGTGTTAAATATAAACCGTGTGCCGGAACAGAAAAACCTGCCTTGCCGCGATTTTTGCTTTTTATGATTTCATGAACATCGCTTACCGAAATTTTTCCCAAACCTACATTCAGCATGGTACCCACAATTGCCCGAACCATATTGCGTAAAAAACGATTTGCCGAAATATGAAAAATCAATTGCGAACCGTTTTGTTGCCAATAAGCTGTGGTTATGTTGCAGTTAAAGGTAAAAACATCGGTATGCGTTTTGCTGAAACATTCAAAATCTTCGTATTCTAAAAGAATTTTAGCAGCTTCGTTCATTTTTTCAACGTCTAAATTTTTAAACTGATAATAACTTAAGTTCTTTAAAAAGCTGTTTTTAAACGTGTTGATATGATATTCGTACGATCTTGAAACAGCATCAAAACGCGCATGCGCCTCTTTATCAACTTCAAAAAAATTAAAAACGGTAATATCTTCAGGTAAAAACGAATTTAATTTTTGAACCATTAACTGCTTGTCAAACACTACATCGGTATCAAAATGGGCGTACATTAACTTGGCATGTACACCAGCATCGGTTCTGCCTGCGGCAACCAGTTCAAAATCATCTCTAAATAGTACATTTACAGCTTTTGTTAAAACTTCCTGTACACTGATTGCCTGTGGTTGCAGCTGCCAACCGTGATAATTTGTACCGTTGTATGCAAACTGAATAAAGTACCTCAATTATTAAAAATTTAAACGTACAAATATACTTTAATTTGGCGGAATGCGTGTATTAACAAAAAACTAAATATTTTTGTAGAAACAATATTTCATGAAAAAATTTCTATCTCTCATTTTTATACTAATAAGCTTTATTGCTAGCGCACAGAATTTCAATGATTATTTTACTGATAAAACCTTACGTTTGGACTATGTTTTTGCAGGAAATGCCAACCAGCAGAATATTTATTTAAGTGAAATGATTCAGTTAAGTAAATGGCACGGACGTGTTGATAATCTTTCGGTTACGCCCATTCAAGGAAACGGGCAAATAAAAGTTTACAGTACAGCAAATGATAAACTTATTTATGTTTTACCGTTTGGAAGTCTGTTTCAGGAATGGTTAACCTTGGAAGATGCAAAAAAACAGTTTAAGAGTTTTGAGAATTCTTTTTTGATTCCTTTTCCAAAAGAACCAATTCGAGTGGATATTTCTTTTTTTACAGCCGATAAGCAGGAAAGAATATTATCGCAACAGTTTATCGATCCAAAAGATATTTTAATTCGAAAATCTACAGATGTTCAGAATCCGTACGAAGTTGTTCATCATTCTAAAGTAAAAAATCCGATCAAAATTGCGTTGGTTGCCGAAGGATATTCAGAAAACGAATTGGATCTTTTTATGGAATACGCACATAAAACAGTAGAAAATCTGTTTAAACATAAGGTGTTTAAAAAGTACGAAGATTATTTTGAAGTGGTTGCTGTAAAAACCGTTTCAAAGCAGTCGGGGATAAGCATCCCTTCTAAAAATATCTGGTTGAATACAGCTGTTGGATCCAACTTCGATACCTTTTATTCCAATCGATATTTAACAACATTGCATACTAAACTACTTCATAATCAATTAGAAAATATTCCGTATCAACATATTATCATCTTAGCAAATACCGATTTTTACGGCGGTGGCGGTATTTTAAATTCGTACAGTTTAACTACAACAAAGAATAAAGAATTTGCTCCGGTTGTAGTTCACGAATTCGGACATAGTTTTGCCGGCTTGGCTGACGAATATTTTTATGAAGAAGATGTTTTTGAAAATAAAGCGACTTTGAGTATCGAACCTTGGGAAAAAAACATTACTTCTTTGGTTGATTTTTCATCAAAATGGAAGAATTTGCTGAAAGCCGAAACTCCCATTCCAACACCTGCACCTTTGCAAAAAGAAGTTGAAATTGGTGCATTTGAAGGATTAAAAGGCAACGGATTGTATATTCCTACCTTAACTTGCAGAATGAAAATTAATGATACCAAAGATTTTTGTCCGGTTTGTAGCAATGCAATCGAAGAAATGATTTTATTTTACACAACCAAGCAAAAAAAGTAATGAAGAAAATTCTCTTATTGTCAGACACGCACAGTTATATTGACGATCGTATTTTGTATTATGCCCAACAGGCAGATGAAGTTTGGCATGCCGGCGATATAGGTGATTTAAAAGTAACAGATGATCTAAAAAAAATAAAACCGCTGCAGGCTGTTTACGGAAACATTGACGGTACCGAAGCACGAAAAGAATTCCCTTTAGATGCTGTTTTTATGTGTGAGAATAAAAAGGTATGGATTACACATATTGGTGGTTATCCCGGAAAATATTCTACAAGAATTAAAGAAGGATTTGCATTACATAAGCCCGATATTTTCATTTGTGGGCATTCGCACATTTTAAAAGTTCAGTTCGATAAACAGTTTAATTGTCTAGCTTTAAATCCTGGTGCAGCAGGCATTTACGGATTTCATCAAATGCGAACAATGTTAAGATTTGAGATAGATAAGGATAAAATTCAGAATTTAGAAGTTATAGAATTAGGTAAAAGATAACGTATGATAGTATACAATGCAAAAGATTGGTTAGGATTTATTTTTAAGATTCATAAATCGGATACCGTTCGTAAATTATGGCCTTCAATCCTTTTTATGGGATTGTTGTCTTGGCTGGTTGCTTATTTGGAACTCGATTATTTTAATCTGTCACAAAATTCAGCCTTAAAAAACACATCAATTTTACATACAGTCATTGGTTTTGTATTGTCATTATTATTGGTTTTTAGAACAAATACAGCTTACGATCGTTGGTGGGAAGGTCGAAAAATGTGGGGTAAATTGGTCAATGATTCCAGAAACCTTGCCATAAAGTTAAATGCACTGATTCCGGAAGAAGATAGAGTTACACGCATTTATTTCAGCAATAAAATAAAGTTGTTTGCCAAGGTTTTACATACTCATTTAACCAGTGAATCAACTAAATACATGCTAGATGAAGAAGAACATCCCGAGTACGATGAGTCTTTAAAGGCACAGCATCCTCCCACAAAAGTTGTTAGTAGAATGTATATCGCTTTACAGAGACTGGAAAAGGAAAAAGTTATTACCCCGCACGATAAAATAATTTTAGATCAGAATTTAAACGGTTTGTTAGATGTTGCAGGAGCTTGTGAGCGCATAAAGAACACGCCCATTCCCATAGCCTATGCCGTTTTTATAAAGAAATTTATCTTTGTGTATGTACTTACCTTGCCAATTGGTTACGTTTTTACAACAGGTTATTTTATTGTTCCGCTGGTAATGATAATTTTCTATGTTTTGTTGAGTATCGAATTGATTGCTGAAGAAATCGAAGATCCATTTAACGGAGGAACAGACGATTTACCAACTGCAAAAATTGCCGAAAACATAGGAAAATATGCTTCAAACGTTTTACAGGGTAATAATTAGTAGTATCTTTAATTAAAAAAATGCAACAGGTTTTAGATTTTATAACAAAGTTAGAAAAAAACAATAACCGTGAATGGTTTGTTGAAAATAAGAATGTTTTTGAAAATGCTAAAAGCAAAGCTGCCGAATTGTTTAATAATGTTTATAACGATTTAAAAGCAGTTGATCATTTAGAATCCTTAAAAATTTACAGAATTTATCGTGACGTTAGATTTTCTGCGGATAAAACACCCTACAAAACACATTTTTCAATGTATATGGGCAGATTACAACCCGATTTTCGTGGTGGATACTATCTGCATATAGAACCAGGAAAATCTTTTATTGGCATTGGTTTTTTCGATCCGAATAAAGAAGACTTATTGCGAATTCGCAAAGAAATCGAATTAGATGATGAATTGGAAACCATATTGAATTCCAAAGACATTAAAGCTACATTTGGAAATTTGGAAGGTGATGAAGTTAAAACAGCTCCAAAAGGTTTCGATAAAACTCACGAACGAATTGCCTTATTAAAGAAAAAACAGTTTTTACTGATTCATAAATTCACCGACAAAGAAGTTTTAAGTCCTGATTTTTATAAAGAAGCAGCAAACGTTTTCAAAAAATCAAGACCTTTTGTAGATTACATGACAGATATATTACTTACCAATTTAAACGGTGAAAAAAAATAAGCTGCTTTAAAGCAGCTTATTTTTTAATTAAATTTTCTATTTGCAGTAATTTCTGCTATTTTAACAATAACTTCTGTAGCTTTTAAGATACTTTCAACAGGAACGTATTCGTACTTTCCGTGAAAATTGTGCCCACCAGCAAAAATATTAGGGCACGGTAAACCCATGTACGAAAGTTGAGAACCATCAGTTCCACCACGAATAGGTTTAATTATAGGCTGAATATTTAAACTTTTCATAGCTTCTTCTGCAATGTCAACAATAAACATAACAGGTTCAACCTTTTCTTTCATGTTGAAATATTGATCATTTATTTCGCATTCAACAATATTATCACCAAATTTCTCGGCATATTTTTTATTGAATTTATCAACCATTTCTTTGATTAATTTTTTGCGTTTATTGAATTTCTTCATGCTGTGGTCGCGAATAATCAAATGCACTTCAGTTTCTTCAATTGATCCTGTAATATTGTTCACATGAAAAAAACCTTCGTAACCAGTTGTTTTTTCAGGAACTTCTTTAGATGGTAATTTTGAAATAAATTTGTTAGCCAAAAGCATTGAGTTGATCATTTTTCCTTTGGCATAACCAGGATGTACGCTTTTTCCTTTAAAAATCAGTTTAACACCTGCAGCATTAAAATTTTCGTATTCCAACTCGCCAATCTGGCTCCCATCCATAGTATAAGCCCATTCAGCTCCGAATTTTTCAACATCGAATTTATGAGCACCACGACCAATTTCTTCGTCTGGAGTAAATCCAATTCTGATTTTTCCGTGTTTAATTTCAGGGTGTTGAACTAAATATTCCATTGCTGAAACAATTTCGCAGATTCCTGCTTTATCATCGGCACCTAATAAAGTTGTACCGTCTGTGGTAATTAATGTTTGACCTTTATATTGTAGTAAATCATCAAAATAACTAGGTGACAATACAATATTTTGTTCTTTATTTAAAAGGATATCACCTCCGTCATAATTTTCGACAATCTGTGGTTTTACGTTTGCACCTGTAAAATCTGGCGAAGTATCAAAATGCGAAACAAATCCGATTGTAGGAACTTCGTGCGAAACATTGCTTGGTAAAGTAGCCATTATGTAGGCATTTTCGTCGATTGTTACTTCTTCTAAACCAATTTGTTTTAACTCTTCGACTAATTTGTTTGCTAAATCCCACTGTTTTTTGGTTGATGGAGTAGTTTCTGAATTTGGGTCCGATTCTGTATCAACAGTTACATAACTTATAAATCGGTTAATAATATGTTGTTTGTTTTCCATTTTTAAATAAGACTTTAAGTATTACAAATTTATCAAAAACAAGTCACTTAATGAAGTGTTCTTTGTTTTATTTGAAAAGGTAAAATTTATATATGACTGCTTTACTATTATGTATTTTTAATGTTAACCTTTCTGCAGGATTTGGTTCTTCTTGTATTAATAACTATCTTCAAAAATTAGGCACAATTAGTGTGTATTAACTTGCGAAACAAAAATTAATTAAGAATGAGTAACTTTTTTGGTGCATCACCCATTTCATATGAAAACATTAAAGAATTAGAACAACAATCTGGCGATTTAATTATTTACGCGATTCCTTTAATGGCATTTTTTACGGGCTTGGAAATTTGGTATTCGTGGTATTCCGAAAAAAGAAATTATAATACTAAAGAAAGCTTAGGGTCTTTATTTGTCGGGTTGGGAAATGTGGCAATTAATCTGGTTTTAAAAGTTGTTTTTATTTCAGGAGCGGTTTACATATATAACGTAATTCCGTGGAGAATGGAATTAAACTGGTGGACATTGTTTCCGTGCTTGTTGATTTACGATTTATGTAGTTACTGGGCGCACCGCGTTTCGCATTTTAACCGTTTTTTTTGGGCAACACATGTAATACACCATAGTGCAGATAATTATAACTTAACCGTATCATTTAGATTAAGCTGGGTACAACATTTTAAAATACTTTTCTTTTTACCGGTAGCGTTTTTAGGATTTCATCCTGTAATATTTTTCATTGTAAACCAAATATCGGTATTATTTCAGTTTTGGCAGCATACCGAGTACATTGGCAAACTACCCAGAATTTTCGAAATTCTGTTTGTTACGCCTTCAAATCATAGGGTTCATCATGGATCAGACGAAAAATACATCGATAAAAATTTTGCTGCCATCTTTATTTTTTGGGATAAATTTTTTGGAACGTATCAATTGGAAGAAGAGAAGCCAACCTATGGAATTACTCATAAGATCGATCATAAATTAAACCCGCTGCACTTGAATTTTCATGAATACGACAGTATGCTGAAAGACATAAAATCAGCAAAAAGTTTTAAGGAAAAATGGTTTTACGTTTTTGGAAGCCCCGGTAAAATTGATAAGATGAAAAAACAGCGTATTCAGGTAAAAGAATAATGTAATAAAAACTTACTGAGATATTTAAGGACTTTTTTGAAGAAATAAAAAGTCCTCCGCACAAATTAAATATCTCACCTTTTAATTCTTTTTGAGTAAAAAACCCCATTAGCGGAGGACAAAAAGCCATTGTGTAACGGAGTTTTTCGAATCAAAAAGGTGAGTTCACAAATATAAAAACATTTTTTTTAACTACTGTCTTTATCCGCTATAAAATGTCTGCAAACTGCATAAAATACCATTTAATAAATAAAAACTCCGTTTGTTATATGTGCTAAAAGATAATGCCTACCATAAAGATAAGCATTACCAAAAAGAACTAAAGGTGAGAACGCACTTTCTAAGTGAAAGATTGTAATTACCTTACTACAGTTCTAAACTTTAAATTGTAATTAAAATTACGCAAAACAATTGGTTTAAGATAAACTATTTTTTATAATTTAAACTATCTTGTTACTTTTCTGTTGCTTGCTTTCACCCATTCTGTTTTATGACAGTTAGGGCATACAAAGCTGTTTTTAATATTGTATATAAGTGTTTGACCGCAAAAAGTACACGAATAATATGTATCTTCATTGAATACTTTTACAATTTTTTTTAATGAATCAGGTAATATTGGCAAACCATATTTTATTTGTTCATTCTCATAAAAATAAACGCTTACTTCTCCAGTTGTTTCTAAAATGGCATATTCTACCTGACCCAAATGAAATACCCCACTAAGCCTTAATTCCATGAAAAACTCATCTTTACTTAATGTTTCTTTTTTAAATTCATCAATAGCAAATTTTCCTTTTTTTATAATGTAAACTTCTTTTCCTTCAATAAGATATTCAATCCATTTAAACTTAAAAACCAAAAGTGTAAGTAGCTTATAGCAAATTGCAATTATGGCAAATGCAGTAAAGGCACTTAAAAGACCAATTTCTTTATAAATCATTGGATCGCCAGCTGCCGAACCTAAACCTAAAATAACTACGAGTTCAAAAACCGATAACTGCTTTACACCGCGCTTTCCCAATACCCTTAAAAATATTAAAATGATAAGGAACATTATTAATGTGCGTAAGGCAATTGACAGTATGAATGAAATACCCGTGGTGCCAAACAAAAGACCATCTGTTTCCATAAAATGAATTTATCCTACATAAAGATAATGGTTTATAATCATTTAAATGATTACCACCAAGTTTATACCAAACCGGAATATAATTAAAAATTTCGTCAGTTCGAGCGGAGTCGAGAACCGGAGCTTGTCGAGAACTTATAATTTAAAGACTTCTCGATACGCTATTCGAAGTGACGAGCCTAAACATATCTTGGTGTAAAGTTAGTAACAGTCAATATAATTTATGTTTTGCTTTTTGTTGAAAGGCGACGTGATTAGTTTTTTATAAAGAAAATCCAGTGGTTGTTTTCGTTATCGTGATTTTCTATAACAGCTTGATGTAAAAATATCTGTATCTGTTGTTCCGGATTAATATGCATATATTCCCTTATTTTTTTCAGGTTTTGAACTTTAGCCCACATCTTCATAAATAACGGTTCATCTAAAGGAGATTCTCCGATTGTATTATAACCGTTTTGCGGCAATACAAAATCATTCGTTAAAACATAGTCAAATCTTTCTGCCGGACTGAAATCTTCCGGTATAATTATTCTACCTTCATTGGGGGCAAATGTGCTTGTTGTTTTTAATAAAAGGGCATTTGCTTCTTTGTAGGTAATGTTTGATAGGAATTCATTCTCCTTATTTTCAGTAGTTAGGGTTAAAGTGAAGCTTTCGGTATCATTAAAATATTTATATTCTTTACCGGCTATAAAATCATGTGATTTATTATCGAATTTTAAAAGCAATACTTTATTATTGGCTATTTTTTCATCATCATCATCGCAATGACATGCGCTTGTTAGCAGGAAAATAGAAAATATACCGGCTAATAATGTAATAATTTTCGTTTTTCTTAAAATTGTTTCGGTAGTTTTTTTCATAATGGGTATTTAAAAAATGAGATATTATTAAAATACAAACAAATTTAATGCCTTGAAAAAATCAAAATAATAAATAAAGCTGCATCGGATTTATACAATACCGGTACAGCTTTAAAAATAATGAACATCAACTACTTGTTGTACTTATTAATAATTTAATGTCGAATTTTAATTGTAAGTTGTTGGTGTTCCTATACCTATGGTGTCGGACATATCTTGATAGTCTTCTTCAGAATGGTTATCTTCCATAGTTCTGTCAGGTTGTCTCGTTTCATTTAGTGTATCTTCATAACGATCTAACGAATCATAATGGTTGATTTCGTTTGTTTTTCTGTTGTCCTTGCAAGCAGCAGTTATACTTAATACAGCTGCTAAAATACTTAATCCTAAGTAATTAAAGATTTTTTCTTTCATAATATATAATTTACCGATTCGCTTCATGCGGATCAATTACTGACTATAAAATGAAATAAGAAAAATAAGATAATTAAATAAACAAATAATATACCGATTACAAATTTATATTATAAATTGAGTATGTTTAATAAATACGTTTTTTATATTAATCAACATTTTGGGTATTATTTTCACGATCAATGTATTTTTTTTACAATTTTTTTAGTTTGTTTTTTATTTTTATTATAAAATTGTGAAATTATTTATTTTGAATATAATTGTTAATATTGGTTTTTTTAATATTAAAAATATATATCTAATGTTAATAATTATATTTATAAGTAATAATTTGATAAAAAAAATGATATTTATTATTTTGTAAAAGAACTTTATTTTTAAATTCTGATTTAAAAGGGCAGTTTATACTATCATATTTAAATGTTAAAAAGAAAGTTGTTATATTTTTTGCGGGATGCCGACTAAAAAATTTTTAGTAGGTTTTTCTCATCGAATATTAATAGGAACAGATTGGACTGTTTATTGAAAGTTATATTAAGGGAAGTACCCAGATAAAATGAAATAAGAAAAATAAACATGGCTTTATAATTAAGGTAAAGTACTTTAAGTAAATCCATTAACTTTTAATAACAACCTATAATCTGTAAAATTATGGAAAATAATAAGAGAAACCCGGAAAAAGACGGAAACAGAAACAATAATCCGCAAAATCAAAAAAGTAATGATCAAGCTTTTGAAAATCAACACGATCGGGAGATCCGAAATAATCAGGATAAAAATACCGATAGAAATCGTGAAAACGAAACTACCAATTTAAACAAACACCGAACAGAAGAACATCGAACCAATCAGGATGAAAGGAGATATGAAGGTTCTAAAAATCAGGATGGTATGAATACCGACGTTAGAAATAACGATAAAGATTTTAATAGGGATATTGTTAATGATGAAAAAGAAAATAAATATTTTGAAGATTAAATTTTTAATCTCTTTGGTTAAACCTCTCTTAAATTTAAGAGAGGTTTTTTATGATTTAATTGTTGTTACTTTCGGTTAAGCGCATTGTAATGATATCGGCAATTTTTTTTATGGTTTGGTGAACTATTTGGTTAGAATTTCCTTTAAAAACCTCTTTAACCTGAAAATGGTCGTCAGGAAAAATAAAGTCAATGAACATTGTACCCACAGGTTTTTCAGGGGTTTCGCTGCCGCCTTCTTTGATAAGCCCGGTAACTGCAACCACAATGTCTGCCTTGGTGAACATTTTTTTTGCATGTGAGGCCATGCAGGCAGTAACTTCGGCCGACTCGGGTGTATATTGTTCTATCAGTGTTTTCGGAATATTAAGAATTTTAACTTTTTCATCGGCATCATAACAAACAATGCTGCCAAGTAAAATATCGCCTGAATAAGGCGTTAGCGCAAAAGCAACAGAAAGTGCTCCTGCGGTAGCACTTTCTGTAAAAGCAATTTTCAGTTTTCTTTCGGCTAATAAGGCACAGCAGTTTAAAATGCTTATTTCTGTCATATGTTTTAACGAAGTTAAATGTTAGTACGCAATTTTTCCACCGGTAGCCGGAATGGTGATTCCGCCGATATACGAAGCTTCTGCCGAAGCCAGAAATACGTAAATCGGAGCAATTTCAACAGGTTGTCCGGGTCTTTTTAATGCGGTGTCTTTTCCAAAATCCTTATAGTCAATAACCGTACTTGGAATCAGTGGTGTCCAAACCGGTCCCGGTGCAACGGCATTTACACGGATGTCTTTTTTTTGCTCAATCAGCATTTGATTTAAATTAGCAGTATAGTTCTGTATAGCAGCTTTAGTTGCTGCATAGGGTAAAAGGGTAGGGTTGGGCTGGTAGGCATTCACCGATGTGGTATTAATAATGCTACTGTCTTTAGGCATAAACGGAATACTTAATTTGCATAAGTGAAACATTGCCAGTACGTTGGTGTCAAAGGTTAGTTCCCATTCTTCCGTGCTTATTTCATCAATTGTTTCACGCCCCATCTGGAAAGCGGCATTGTTAATAAGTACGTCTATTTTCTTGAATTTCTGAATGGTGGTTTCAATCAATAGCTGGCATATTTCCTTCTTGTTGATGTCGCCTTTAAATAGTAAGGCTTCCCGTCCGGCTTTCCTTACCCATTCGGCGGTATCTTTTGCATCGTTGTCTTCCACGTCGCTTAAGTATGATATGACAATATCGGCACCTTCACGTGCAAAAGCAATCGCAACGGCTTTACCAATACCTGAATCTCCGCCGGTAATCAGTACACATTTGTCTTTCATCCGGTTGTAGCCTTTGTAGGTAAGTTCACCGTGGTCGGGTTGTAACTCCATTTGTTCTTCCGATGCGGGTGGTATCTGCCTTGGTTCGTTAAAAGGTGGTTCGGGATGGTTACGGATGTTGTTTTCTTTTTTTTCTTTCATAATAATACTTTTTTAATAGTTATAGATCTTTCCTCCGGCATCAAGCGTTTCACCAGCTATTGGTTTTGCTTCTTCAGATGCAACAAAAACATATAGCGGAGCAACCTCATAAGGGTGGATAGGGGCACTTGAATTGATTTTTGATAGAAGGTTATGGTAGTTGGGAAGTACATCAGGAAAACTGTCTGACCAGATAAAGCCTGTTGTGATGCCATTTATACGCAAACTGTTTTTAGTTATCGAAAGCATGCGGTTCATTTCGTGGGTATAGGTTTTTACAGCGGCTTTTAAAGCAGAATAAAAAATTAATTGGTCAGGCTGTGCGTAAGCGCATAGAGTGGCAGAGTTGATAATGATACCGTTTGGAGCAATATATTCCGGAGCCAGACGCCCCATGGTAAATAACGACTGTATTTTCAGGGTATCGTTTTTTCGTAACAGGTAATGTCCGGTATCTGAGTCATTTTTATTTGAAATAGAAAAGGTGTTTACCAGAATGTCAATATGCTTTACCTTTTTTATAATATTTTCAAAAAGTCTTTTACATTTAAATTCATCAAAAGTACATGATTTAAACAACCATACTTTCCTTCCCAATGCTTCAATTATTTTTACAATGTTCTTAATCTCTTTTTCATACTTTTGGTGGTTGTAAACCATCACAATATTTGCTCCTTCTTTTGCAAAAGCAATCGAAACTGCTTTGCCAACACCGTTATCGCTTGCGGTTACAATGGCGCTTTTGTTAAGTAACTTTCCCGAACCCTGATAGTTATCGCTTTCATACTGTGGGGTAATCCTCATAAAGGAACTTATTTCACTTTTGGTGATTGTTTCTGGTGGATTGTCGAATAATAATTTTTTTTTCATATGTGAGATATTTATTTTGTGAAGTTTAAGGGCAAATTCTGTACTAGTATTTAACAATTGGCTACTTTATACGTAAAAGCATAATAAAGGAGATAAAATTTTAAGCATTAAATTTTTGATTTTCTTAATGAAATATCAATTGTTTATTTTTTGTCTTTAATTATTTTCCTTAAAATATTTCTAAAAAATAATATCGTGGTTAAGTAATAAGAAAGATGGGTCGTATGTGGAAAATTCCCACTATTAGTAGACTAAATATTCAAAATGGTCTGAAAATCGTTGATCTTGTTTCAGTAAAAAGTCATTCAAATAAATAATAACATATTAGATTAATATTCTTTCTTTTAAATATAAAATTTAAAAATTTATCTGTTTTTTGTTAAAATATATAATATTGTAATTTAAATTAATACAATTTTATTTTTAAGTGTTTCCTGGTTTTTTATAAAAAAATATAAATATGGCTTTTCCCGATAGGGCAGGATGCTGGGTTTGTAATTGTTAAAAATGTTAAAAAATATAAAACTGTTACCATGCCCGTGTTCATCGGTGCCCATTGGAAAAACGGAACGTATGGTTCTGGTAACCGGATGATAAAGGTAGCTTAAGTACGGAATGCCTATTGTGCTATACAGGTACAAGGCAGCTAGCACCTTTGTAGAATATTAACTTTTTAATACCAACCAATTATGAATTCAAGAAATAATAGAAGAAGCTCCGGTTCACGGAATACTCACGGCTCTCATGACAGTATGAGAGAATTACATGAAGAAATTTACCAGTTAGGATACGAACACGGTTACGAAGACGGCTCGGAAGACGAAGAGTATGATGATGATTTCTCTGATTTTGAAGACGATTTCATCCATGGAAATTCAAATCACGACGATGATGATTGGGACGACGACGATATGGAGGACGATGAAGACGATGACGAAGATTGGGACGACGATGATGATTTTGATGAACAACATCCTAGGGATTCGAGAGGTCGATTTACATCAGGCGGGCGTTCAGGTCGTGGATCGGGATCTTCATCAGGTTCAAGATCAGGTCGCGGTTCAAACTCAGGCTTGGGACGCAGACGTTCTTCATCTGATTCAAACAACTCGGGTTCAAGCTCGGGACGTGAACGTTCTTCATCTAATTCAAATAGCTCAGGTTCAAGACGTGGCTCAAACTTAAGCTCGGGACGTGGACGTTCTTCATCTGATTCAAATAGTTCTGGTTCAGGACGTGGGGCGAATTCAAACCGCAGCTCGGGATCAGGTCGCGGAAGTTCTTCGGGATCACGTTCGTCTAACGGAAGTTCGGGAGACACTTCAAACCGTGGGTTCGCATCTATGAGCAAGTCCAAAAGAACTAAAATTGCCCGCATGGGTGGTTTAGCTTCGGGAAGAAGCCGTTCAGGATTTGGCGGGCGCAGAAATAGTTAATAAAAAAGGGGGAAACCTCCCCCTTTTTATAATCTTAAATGTTTTAATAATGAATCAAAAAGATAAAAACTTGGAAAAGTCTGCTCCTTCTAAAAGTGAGGAAACAAAAGTAATTCCGGTAGAAGAGGAAAACGGCACTATGGACAACAAGAAAAAAACGGAGCCGGAAACCGGTAATGCTGTATTAAACAGCGGAAAAAATGATAGTGATTTAAAAGAGAAGGGTATGGAAAATAAAAAACAGCATACGGAATTGGAAAAATTCTTCATAAGTGCCTTGCAGGATATTTATTATGCGGAAGCAGCAATAGAAGGATCGCTTGCAAAAATTAAAAACAAGGCAACTTCGGAAGAATTGCAGGAAGCCATTGAACACCACGAACTGGTGACAAAGAAACAGATCCTACGTTTGGAAAAAGTTTTTAAAATTTTGGGTGAAGATGCCAAAAATAAAAAATGTGATGCCATTGACGGGATTTTGAAGGAAGTGGACGAGATGGTTAAAAATACCGAAGACGGTTCCATGACGCGTGACGTGGCTATTATTATTGGCGCTCAAAAAGTGGAACACTATGAAATTGCTACGTATGGCGGATTGGTTCAAATTGCCATTACGCTGGGGTATGAAAAAGTTGCCGATTTGTTGGAAACTACTTTAGATGAAGAAGAAGAAACAGATTATATCCTTACGGAAATAGCCGAAGAACATGTGAATTTCGAGGCTAAAAATGAATAACATCTTAACCTGTTATGGTTAATCGCTATATCGGTATCTTATAAAAGATAGAATTGTTGTTAAATGGTATCTCACCTTAAGTCAAGTTGGCAGATGTACTATTTGTATTTGTTCTACTTTTTTAATTGTGTTTTCATTTGTACAACTATTATTGTTTGATAACGATCTGCTTGAATAAGTACCACATTAAAATTGCTATGAAAAGGAAAAAGCCGTCTCAGACAAGACCATTTTAACTGTTCTTGCCAACGAGGCGGCTTTTTTTGGGTCTTATAATTGCAGTAAGGTTTTAAGTTACTGGTAAATTATAATTTAAAATGACTATCTGGAACTTTGTACCAAAAGTATATTTAATACGATATTGTATGTAGATAAGTTGTCACTTCGACTAGCGCAACACAGTGAAGCCTTTAGCAACTGTCACATCGAGCGAAGCCGAGATGTCAAGCCAGGCTATCGAGAAGTTGTTAATTATAGGTTCTCGACAGGCTCCAGTTCTCGACTCCGCTCGAACTGACGAGGGGGTGATACATTCTCTTTAGTGTAATCTTTCCGATAATCATTTAATTTAAAAATAAAGATATGCCCGAAGGTCCAAGTATTGTAATTGCCAGAGAACAAATGCTGCCTTTTATAGGAAAAAAGGTGGTTGCTGTAGAAGGAAACTCTAAAGCAGGAATTGAAAGAATCGAAAACAAGACGTTGACCGATATCAAATCATGGGGAAAGCATCTGTTACTGTGTTTTGACGATTTTACGGTTCGGATTCATTTTCTGTTGTTTGGCAGTTACCTGGTGAATGAAACCAAGGTGACACCCTTACGGTTAGGGTTGGTTTTTGACAGTGGAATAATAAACATTTACAGTGCTTCAGTAAAGTTTTTGGAAGGCGATGTCAATTCCCATTATGATTGGTCTGTTGATGTGATGAACGAAAGGTGGGACAATAAAAGGGCACTTGAAAAATTAGGAAAAATGCCCAACCGGTTAATTTGTGACGCCTTATTGGAACAGGATATTTTTGCGGGGGTGGGTAATATTATAAAAAATGAAGTGCTTTACAGGGTAAAGGTACATCCGGAATCTCTGGTTGGGAAAATCCCCGGAAAAGATTTAAAAACCATTGTAAAACAGGCTAAGATATACAGTTTCGATTTCCTGAAATGGAAAATGGAATACACATTGAGACAGCACTGGCTGGCGCACACAAAAAAGCTATGCCTGCGGTGCAACCTGCCTGTGTACAGAAAAATAACAGGAACAAAAAAACGCAGGAGCTTCTTCTGTACTTCATGTCAAAAACTGTTCGTATGAAATTAAGTAAATTATACATTGGTTGTTCAAGTTATGCAACGGCTTCATGGCAACCCCTGTTTTATCCGGAAAAGTTGTCAAAGAAAGACTGGTTCGAATATTATTGCAGATATTTTAATACCTACGAATTTAATGGCTCGTTCTATAGGTTTCCAACAGTGGGCAGTTTGGAGAAATGGTACGAGAAAACGCCGATTGGTTTTAAGTTCAGCATTAAGGTTCCAAAAACCATAACGCACATTAAAAAAATGAACGACAGCGATCAGGATATAAAAGATTTTTACAAGGTGGTAGCTGATGGTTTAAAAGATAAACTGGCAGGCATCTTATGGCAATTTCCACCGGGGTTTTCATATAGCGAAGACAGGTTGGAACTACTGATGGAAAAATTGGATACGGGATTTAAAAACGTTATCGAATTCAGGCACGAAAGCTGGTGGCGAATAAACGTGATACAACAACTGGCAGCTAAAAATATTGTCTTTTGCAATCCGAGCTATCCGGGTTTACCCCATGAAATGGTTAAGAATACTTCTGTTGGATATTTCAGGTTCCACGGAATTCCCAAATTATTTTATTCGGAATATCCTTCTGTGGAATTGAAAATATTTTATGACGAATTAATTTTAAAAGGGTATGAGGAAGCCTATGTATATTTTAACAATACGGCATCTCCTGCAGCTGTTATAAACGCACTGCAGTTGTTAAAACTTCATAATGGAGTAGAGTAATTTTAAATTAAAGCTTTATCAGGACGCCTTTTCTTTTTACGATGTTTTTATAATCCCATTGGATTTCTTTTGATTTTCCGAGCCATCTTTTTAAATCGTTTCGATCAATTTCTGAAACAGTATTATAGAAAACAGATGCGTCTTTAAATTTTTTACCGTGAATGTTCAGTGCTTCTTCGTTAAAATCGATCCCACTCCAAAACATCAATCTGATACCCGCTTTCTGTTTACTGTAACCAACAATTGGATTTCCGTTTAAAAACCATACCGGATGTGCATGCCAGATTTTACTTTCGGCATCGGGAAGATGTGTAGAAATTTCTATAGAAAGTAAATCACAAATTAATCGATCTTCAACAGAAAGTGCTTCGTTATAACTTAAAATATCCTGATTCATATTTATCTTTATTTTACTGAACTTAAAGCCATTATATATTTATCGATATAAAACTGTTTTTCTTTGGATTTATATTGCTGTATGTATCGCGGATGTTCTAATACCGTAATTTTTTCAAACAATTTCGCTTCTTCATTAATTTTCGTAATGAAAGTAGCATTTTTTTTTCCTAAAATAAATACTTCCTGGGTATCTAATCCTAATGCAATGTGCTTTTTTAAAGAATCAATCATAAAGCTTTTTACATTTTTAAAAAGCTGTAAATCGTCATAATAATTAGCATTTATCCAACTGTTATTTTTTGTTTGACGGATAATTGCCAGCGGAAAAGGGGAGTTGATATAAAATTCCTGATAAAATTTTTTTGCTCCGCCAAATTCTTCAATTACATCGTACACATAAACCGACGAAATTTCATGTGTATGTGCCGATTCCATTGGTATACCGCAAACACTTTCCAATCGTTTGGTATCTGTAAACGGAACACCTGTAACGCCCGCACCGTGGCGGCTTGGATTAATTCCTACAATAAATTTCCTTTGTTTGTTATCGTTGTAATATTTATGATAAAACTGTTGCATAACTTTCAGCGTTTCTGGATTTGACAGGTAAGGATTTAGAACCTGAAAATCGTTTGGCAGGCTGCCTGAATAGTTAAGCTGTTTGTTGAAAGATATAATTTTATCGGCAAATGTTTTTGTCATTCCAGGTTGCTATTAATTTTTATAAGATCCACATTTTACCAGATAATCACCATAATAAGGTTCGGTTAAATTTGAAATGATAACACCTTTTGATGTTGATGCATGTACAAATTTGTTATTGTGCAGGTAAACACCTACATGATTTACTGTACCTGTGCTTCCAAACGAAAAGAAAACCAGATCGCCTTCTTTTAAATCGTTGGTATATTTTCGTTTAACGTTTTCGGCAATATCTTTAGATGTACGCGGCAGCTGAATTTTATAGATTTCTTTGTATAAAATATTGGTAAAACCTGAACAATCGATTCCGTCTTCATTCATTCCGCCGTATTTGTAGGGTGTTCCGTACCAATCGATAATAAAATTGTACAGTTTTTTGTCTTTTAAAGTACTTTCGCTAACATCGAGTATTTTGCTAATATCCTGTATATTATCAGGTTTTTCAATGGTATTTTTCTTTGTTGATACGGCTTTTTTTTCGGTTTTTGACTTGTTGTATTTGTCGCGCCAGTCGGTTTTTGATTTACATCCAACCAAAAAAAGAAGTAACAGAATTACAGTGATTTGCCTTGAAACGAAAAAAACCGGAAATCTCCGGTTTTGTGTGTTATGCATCATTTTTATGGATGTTTTTTAACTGAACTAATTTTTCTTTCCATAATTTCAATTCGTCTTTATGACGGTCGATGTTTTTGTTGATTTCTTTTACAAGCGGATTATCTGCTTTTGCATTAGAAATGAACTGTACGTTGTTTTCCAACTGAAAAATTTCCGACTGAAGCTCTTCTAACTTGCGCTGCACAAAAATGGTTTCGTTTTGTAAACGGCGGCTGTCATTGCTTTCCATAAGGTTTTCAATTTTATTGTTGAATTTTACCAGTTCGGCTTCTTTTTTAGACATGCTTAATTTATCAAACAAGGCATCTAATACTTTGTTGAATTTACCTTCAATATGTCTTCTTGTTTGCGGGACAACTCCTAAACCTTTCCAGTTTTCAATATGCTTTTTAATAGCATCTAAATCTGTTTTATGATCACCTGTCAACTCAAAATCCTTCAAACTTTCCAAGTACTCTTTTTTACTATTAAAGTTTGCCATTTCTGCATCAATCTCCTTGTTTCGTTCGGTATGTAACCTGTCAAAATAAGAGTTGCATATTTGCTTGAACTCTTTCCATAAACTGTCAGAAAATTTTCTAGGTACATGTCCAACATGTTTCCATTCTTCCTGAATTTTTTTCATTACAGGCGTTGTATTGTCGTAGTCTGTGCTTTCGCTTAACGATTTTGCCTGTTCAATTAACGCTTGTTTTTTAATTAAGTTGTCCTGTTGTTCCTTTTTAATGTCTTTATAGAAATTGTTTTTATGGATGTTGAAATTTCTGGTAACGTTTTTAAAGCTTGCCCAAGTTTCCTCATTTTGTTCCATAGGAACCCTTCCTGTATTAAAAAACTGTGTTCTTAACTGTTCAATTTCCTTAATGGCATTTTGCCAATCGCTGTGCGAATGAAATTCTTTTGAAGCAATTTCATTAATAGCAGCAATAACTTCATTCTTTTTTGCCAGATTGTTTTCTTCTCGCTCGCGTATTTCATTTTGCAGCAATTCACGTCTGCTATGTAACTGTCTGGTTATATTACTGAAATTCTGCCAGATTTCTTCACGGTGTTCTTTTGCAACCGGTCCTATTTCTTCTTTCCAGATACGGTGCAGTGTTTGCAGTTCCCTGAAAGCCTTGCGGATATCCGGTTCGTTAATCAACGTGCTTGCACGCTCTATTATTTTCTGTTTTCGTTCTAAATTGTTTTTAAAATCCAAATCGCGTGCTTCACGGTCTAAATGAAGCTGGTCATAAAAACGCTCTAAATGAAAATGGAAATTATTCCAAACATGGTTATAGTTGTCCTTCGGTATCGGACCACCATTGTTCCAGCGTTCGCGCAACTGTTGTATGTCTTTTAATGCCGCGTTGAAATTTTCGGTATTTTCGACTATTTCTTTTAATTCGGTAATGATCTGGTTTCTGTCAGCCAAATTCTTTTTCAGCTGATCCTGAATAGATTTAAAATGACTGTTTCGCTGGTCTCTGTAATTGTGGTATAAAGAATCGAATTGATTTTTAGCAGGAAGTTCGTAGTGGAAATCGGTAGAAAAAGCATCCGGATTCTCCTCTAAAAAGATCTTTCTTTTTTCATCAATCAGTTCGGTGTATTTGTGTAAAAAACTGCGTTTAATAGCTTCCACGTGCTCGCGGATTGCCGTAATTTTTTCGGTTTTAAGTAAAGTATCCAATTCAGCATTCAACTCGTCTAACGATAATTCGTCGTAATTAGCCAAAGGTATATGGTTGCTTTCGTTTATAGACGACGTCTCACTGTCTTCGGCATTTGTTGAATTTATTGCATCAACAATAGTGTTTGTTTCTGTTTCAGGGGTCAGTCCGTCTGCTTGTTGCAGGTTATCATTCTTTTCTTCTAACATCTTTTAATGTATAAGTTTAACAAAATTATTTGTGAAAGATAAATAATTAATTGAAAGTCGACAAATATTTTATGTGAAATAGTATCAGCTGTTCCAAATTTTCCATGATTCTTCAGCCTGAATTTCCAACATCTCCAGTCCATTTTTAATAGCAGCTCCTTTTTCTTTACATTTTTTAAGAAACATTGTTTCTGCAGGATTGTAGATTAAATCGTATGCCAGATGATTTTCAGTGATGAACTGATAAGGAATTTCGGGCGCTGAATCTACATCTGGAAAGGTACCTAAAGGCGTACAGTTTATAATAATTGTATGATTTTGTATGATTTCTTCTGATAAATCTTCATAAGTGGTTTCACCGTTGCGCGATACAATTAAGGTTTTGATTTGTAATTGTTTTAAAGCATAAATTACCGCTTTACTTGCACCGCCAGTCCCTAAAATTAGTGCTTTGTTGTGATTTGGTTTTAGTAAAGGTTCTAACGATTTTTTAAAGCCGATCCAATCGGTATTGAAACCTGTTTTTTTACCATTTTTAATTTGAATTGTATTTACAGCACCAATCTGTTTAGCATGAAAATCTAATGTGTCTAAATAGGGGATAATAGCTTCTTTATAAGGAATAGTTACATTATATCCTGAATTATTTTCGTTAAATAATTTATTGACATGAATAATGCTATCTATGTCAAAATTAATATATTGTGTATTTAATATTTGTTCTTTTTTAAACTTTTCATAGAAGTAGTTTCGCGAAAAAGAATAGCTGATGTTTTTGCCTATTAAACCGTATGTTTTCATAATAAAAAAAATCGTTATATAAAATAACGATTATTCCTGATTAAAATTCTGAATATAAGTCTGTACTTGTTCATTTTCCCAAACCGTAGGAAATAATGTCTGCAATAAGGTGCGGTTAGTGTAATTTAAAGCCATTGCGTTGGTTAAATGGTACAGCGCTTTCTCTGTTTCTTCAACCAACATGTACAAACCTGCCAAACGGTATTCAATTTCATACTCGTCATTAAAAATTTCACGAGCTTTTAATAATTTTTCTGTTGCCTGTGTGTAATCTTCCAGCAAACGAAACGAATCACTCCAATACAGCCACGTATCTAAAAACGTGTCGCCGTGTTCAATAGCTTTTCTAAAACCGAGTTCTGCTTCTTCTAAAAACAACAAATCTTTATTAATGATTGCAAATCGGCGCCAGTATAAATGGTTATGTTCGTCAATCCCCAATGCTTTATTTACAAACTGCAATGCTTTTTTAAAGTCGTTCTTTTTTAAGTATAAATCTGCAATGGCAATCCATGATTTATCCATCAGCGGATCTTCGTGAACCGAACGCAAATAATATTTTAAGGCTTTGTCATAATTTTTCAATGCTTCATAACAGAAACCTATTCTTCGGTAAACGTAAGACGAAGGGTCATCTAACTGCAAAGTTTCTTTATAACAACTGATTGCTTGCGAATACATTTTAAGTTTTTCGTACGATTTACCTTTTTCAAGATAAGCACCGACAAAGTTTTCATCGATAATACATGCAAAATCAAATGCTTCTATTGCCTTACGGAAATCTTTTAAGGTATAGTACTGACGACCCAACTGATGCCAAGCTACTTCGGAATAAGGATTGTGATCAATAAATTCTTCTAAAAATTCTATAGCTTCCTGATGGTTGTCCAGAAAATCGTAACAGTAAACAACGTTGTAAAGTGCGGTTTGATCTTCTGCATCGTGCTCCAAACACTTGATAAAAGCATCTTTTGCCTGTAAAATTTCATCGACAAACAGATATTCCATCCCCAGTAAAGAATAAACATCGGCAAAATCTTCGGTATATTGCAAGGCAATATTTAAGCATTCGATTGCTTTTTTGTGACTGCCTTGTTTTGAAAAGATATTTGCACGCTGAATGTAAACTTCATCGTTTCTTGGATCGATATGCTGTACTTCATTCAATAACTTTTCGGCTTTGTCTAACTTGTTCTCAAAAACCAAAAGTTCTACCTGAACAAGTTTCAGCCCGATGGAATTTGGATGTTGTTCCAACCCCAGTTTCAGTGCCTTTTTAGATAGGTTTATCTTACCAGAATCTAAATAATGCAGTATAATGTTTTCAAACTCTTCTGAATCGAAAAAACAAATCTTGTTTGTTTTAAGCATATTCTCGAATTTTGAAATTGACATTCTAAAAAAATCTTCTTCGTCGTGTGTAAACATAATCGACCGTTTTTATTATTAAATATAGTTCATAATTGATACTTTATAGGTACACTGAAAACTATATTATAAACATTTTAATTAACAAAATTCTGTCTGAACTTCGTTAAGCGCTTCTATTAAAATAGCGCAACCTTCTTTAATTTCTTCTTCAGAAATGGTTAAAGGCGGTGTGATGCGAATGGCTCTTTCTTCAAACATCAGCCAAAATAATACCAAACCTTTATCTTTACACTTTAAAATTACCTGATTGGTGATTTCTGCCGATGGTGTCATGGATGCAAGCATTAAACCTTTGCCATGAATTTCGGTGATTAGCGGGTGTTTCAGCAAACTGCGGAACAATTGCTCTTTAACCAAAGTTTGTTCCATTAAATTGGTTTCTAACAGCTCTTGTAGGGTTGCCAACGAGGCTGCCGCAATAACCGGATGCCCACCAAATGTAGTAATGTGTCCGCATTTTGGATCGTGTGCCAGTAAATCCATGTGTTTTTCATTGGCAGTAAAAGCGCCAACAGGCATACCGCCGCCCATGCCTTTGCCTATTACCAAAATATCAGGAACTACATTGTAATTCTGAAATCCGAACAATTTGCCCGTTCTGCCAAAACCAGGCTGAATCTCATCTAAAATCAACAAAGCACCAACTTCATCACAACGCTTACGTACTTTCAATAAATAGTCATTTTCGGGAGTTACAAATCCGGCACTGCCCTGAATGGTTTCTAATACAATAGCTGCTGTTTTTGTGGTAATTCGTTTTAAATCGTTTTCATTATTGAATGTGACAAAATCTACATTTGGCAATAATGGGCGAAAGGCACGTTTGCGTTCTTCGTTTCCTAAAATACTCATAGAGCCTTGTGTGTTACCATGATAAGCATTTACGCAAGATATTATGTGCGTTCTGCCGGTTACTCTTTTTGCGAGTTTTAAGGAACCTTCAATAGCTTCGGTTCCCGAATTTACCAAGTAGGTTTTGTTAAGACTGGGAGGTAAATGTTGTGCCAGCAATTTACAAAAGTCTACAGCGGGTTTTTGAATGTATTCGCCATAAACCATTACGTGCATGTATTTGTCAAGTTGGTCTTTAACAGCATTTAAAACGCGCGGATGCTGATGCCCCAATGTACAAGCCGAAACTCCTGCAACAAAATCTAAATGTTTTTTACCATCGGTGCTATAAATGTAGCTTCCTTTGGCGTGCGAAATTTCTACTTCTAACGGATACAGGCTGGTTTGTGCCTGATATTTAAAAAAATCTTCTTTCATTTTACTCGCTACGTTTTTTGATAACGTTTGATGATTTTGATGTTCGTTTGAAATTCAGTGTTTTATCCTGAATTTCCATTGGCTTTTCGCTTACTTTTTCATTCTTTTTTACTTCTTCCTCCGCTTTATTGTCGTGTGTTAGCTCTTCATCGCTAAAAAGTTCTTCTACACTGTACATCCGTTCATCGCCCCGCCAGTTGAAACCTGCCAGTTTTCGAGCGTTTTCAGGAAATTGTTCAGGCGGATACGTTGTTCCTTCGGGATTAATCATTCGGGTAGCGGTTGTTATCTTATTATCTTCCAACTCCAAAACAATTTTGCTGCAAATACCTTTGTCAATTCCTTGTAAAACTTCTTCATCGTACACATAATAAATCATTTCTGCATTCTGTACCAAATCAATCTGTCTTATTTTATCGTCAATAAATTTTCCGTACATATTAATTCCTTTTGCTTGATTAAATCCGGAACCGAGCGTATCTTTTTGAATTACAAAGGCATTAGTAAGTACTTTTAAGGAATCTAGTTTTTCTGTTTCTACATTGTTTATCAGGTGAATTACATCGCCGGTTAACTGACTTTCATCTTTAAACAAAACCGGTTTGCGTATTAATTGAAGCAATCCTATTTTTTGATCGTAATGTAAAGAATCTGCTTTTCCGCTCATATCGGGTGTGCGGTACATTCGTGCATTTGGATACCCTTTAATTACACGTTGCTTGTCTGGACCTACAATTTGAATGTTTTTAGCATGGAAATAAGTCGTGTCTTTTTCGGCAATAGTTTGTATCAACGGTTTTTTTGTCATGTAGATGGAATCGTTTGCACGAAAAACCTCTGCAAAATGACTGGTTGCAATGGTGTTGTTTATGGTATCTATAACTTTTACGTTGTTGATGCCCTTTGCATACGATTTTTTTTCATCGTAATACATTTCATCGGCTTCAATACGCTTATTATCATAAAGAATAAACGAATTTTCGATCATTTTCCCTTCGTTTAAACGGGTATCGTAAAAACCGTTTTCGGTATAAATATGATTTCCTTTGTTATCAATAGTTGAGGGTCCAAACAAATAGGCATGACCGGAATCTTCGTAAAAATCTAAATGGTTCGATTTGATCACATTTTCGGGATTTGTTATTACAACTTGTGTTCTAAACTCGTACTTTAATTCACGTGTATAATATTTACCCGATTTAGATTTTAAGGTATTTAGTTTATTTGTAATGGTTGCATGATCGTTGTAATAAGCAATTCCGGTATTTCTGTCGTAATAAACTTTTTCTGATTTTAAAGACGAATCCGGCGATGTCATAATTACGTTGCCCGATGCGTATGCAATTTTTTCCACACCATTGTATTCGGCATATTTACTTGCCATTTGTAAAGTATCATCTTGAATAAGATTTACGTTGCCAAATAATTTTATATAATTTTCTTTTTCAAAAAGATACGCCTTGTTGCAGTAGATATACATACTGTCGTGTTGTGCCTGAACGTTTCCAATTAATATCTTTGCTCCCGGAACTTCATTTTCATTTATTTCCGTAAAATCGGCATGAATTAATTTTATGATTTTACCGTTTGGTTCAGGTGTTTGTGCAAATGAAAAACTGCAACAAAACAGTATGAAAAACAGGTTTAAAAAAAAGGTTTTCAATTGGGATAATTTTTTTCAAAATTACGCAATTTTACTGACAACTAAGTGAAACTTTTTTACACCTACTTTTAAAGTTTTCTTAAAAAGCCACTTTATTTAAACAGATTTTTAATTAAATGTAAGTTTCAACTTTTTTCAATTCAGTATCAATGTCTTGCCAACAGTTCTGACTCCAAATTCTAACATACTCAAATCCCGAATTTTTCAATACTTTTTCTTTATGCATGTCTTCCAGATAAGCCAAATTACCGTAGTAAGTATTTTTGCTCATGCATTCTATGGCAATTGATTTTTTATTGGTTGTTTCAATAAAAATATCAATAGTATATCCGCCAAAAGCGTAGTTTAAAGCAATTTTAGCATGTGGATACTTTTGTATTAAACTGTTATAAATTTGCTTTTTAAAATTATTTTCTAAATTAGTTGTGGTGTTAGATTGCTTGTTTCCGTACTTATCTAATTCATTTAGAACTTCTAAACGCTTATTTTCATCACCATTACTAACAGCTTTACAATAAGAAAGATATGCATAAAGTACCGCACGTTTGTTATTTGAACCTTCTGTTGCTAAAGCGTCTTTGTAATTAGCATAATATTCTGTAGGGATTGAGTTACAGATGTAAATTTTCTCTTTAGCACGGGTAATGATTACGTTAAGTAGTTTGTATCCTTTTGTATGGTTTATAGGACCAAAGCTTTGTATGAACTTTCCGGTGTGTTTTTTGCCGTAAGTTGTAGAAATAATAATTATATCACGTTCATCGCCCTGAATATTTTCAAGGTTTTTTATAAACAATCCTGCTTTTTCTAAATTGGCTATTTTTTGTCTGAAACTTTCATTTTCATTAATATTCTGTTTTTCAATGATTTTTCGACGAATGTAATTTCTTTGCGTGATGTTGAATGTTGCAATACCTACAGACGGATAGTTTCCATCTGGTTTAGGCTGAATATTTTCTAAAATTTCCAGTACTTTTTCTGCTTCTTCAATATTTATGTGTTCATTAAAAGTTCCGCCAACTTCAAAGAACTCTATTGGTATACTTTGGTTAAAAGAAGGTAGTGGTTTTAATCTTGAATTATAAAACGCATGGTTTGAAAAATCAATTAAATAAGGATGTTTGGATCGATAATGAAAATCAAGATGATTTTTATCAAATCGAAATTCCAAAGCAAAATCTAATAACGATTCTATGTTTAAAAGTGCATTTTTAAATGAAATAACTTCGTTTTCATCTTCTATATCGTCTTCATCTTCAAAACTTCCGTCAAAAACCTTACTAAAATAATTCGATGGCGGCATTTGATGTTCGTCACCGGCAATAATCACATTTTTCCCTTTTAATAAAGCCGGTAAATTATCTTCTAATTTTAACTGCGATGCTTCATCAAAAACCACATTATCGAAATAATAGTTTTT
Source organism: Paenimyroides baculatum (assembly GCA_040391685.1). Classification (GTDB taxonomy): domain Bacteria; phylum Bacteroidota; class Bacteroidia; order Flavobacteriales; family Flavobacteriaceae; genus Flavobacterium; species Flavobacterium baculatum_A. The sequence continues at coordinate 37,844 of JBEBXJ010000004.1, read as the reverse complement.
ACCCTGAAACAAATTGCAGCAAATATCCGGAGTTGTAAGAATTATAGGGAAAAAAGTTGTAAACAAATCGGTATCTTTCATGGCAATTTTCCTTAACGGAAGCCTGTTATGATTTGTACTTTTACGTTTGTTGTAAAGGTTTGCAACGGTAATGTCTTTATTTTTCTGTTCAAATTCTTTTACTGCGTTTTGTTGTGAAACGTTCCAATAATTTTCAATAAAATTCTTTTGAGAAGAGGAGAAAATTTGAATTTTATCTTTAAAAAGACTGTATTTTGATTCATTAAAATCTGTAAAATCTAATGCTTTTCGCTTTAAAAGTAAATTAAAATATGCATATAAAAATGATGTTTGCCAGTTGGTTATTGAATACAAAACATTTAAACATTTCTTTTGAAAGTCAGAAAGTGAATTGTAAAAAACAAACCATTCATATCCAGCTGAAAAAGGGTTATCTGCATTACTGTTGTACTCTTCGTATTTACCAAAAACCGTATTTATTTTGTCTGAAAAATCTTTATAAGTTAAACCAAAATCAGTATCGTTTAACCAATTTTCGTTTTGAATGTCGGTTTTCAGCTGTTTACTGTTTTTTATGATTTTATCTAAATCTTCGTTTAATAGATGCTGTTGAAAAAAGTTAAAATAATCAAGTTCTTGAAAGTCTTTCTCTATTGTTGTTGAGAATTCATTTTTAGAACGATCTATTTTTTCTCTGTAAGCTAGAATTTCATTTTTATTGTTCCACAAATTGTTCGAAATTTCTATGGATAAGAAATTTTCATGAAGACTAATGCCTTTAATTTTTTCGCCAATAGTAAGTAATCGCTTTTGGTTTTTAATGGCTTTTTTCTTTTCCGATGATAAGAATGAAAACAGCTTATAGAAAAATCCGTTGGTTTTTTCTGTATTAAATACATCTGATTGTTCGTTTAATGTAGATGTAATAACAGCGGTTTCATTAATTAAATCTGTTATATTTTGATATTGACTCGCAAATTCTTCTTTTCGTTTGTTGTAATAATACTGTTGATAATCTTTAGTGTTTTTTTGAATTGTTGACCAGTTTTCTTTATACTTAGAAAACGATTCGTTTAAATTTTGCCGTGTACTTAGTTTATTTTCAGTAGTTAATTTTTGTGGATTATAAAGATAGTCGTTGGCAAACGGTTTAAATTGCTGATAAAGTGGTTCTTTTTTAAACAATTGCTCTAGTTCTAAAAACTCATCGTTCGTAAATTTAAAATCAAATAAACTTAAATCCACAGGTTCTTTTGCCGCTTTATACTCTAATATATTGCCAACAACGTCTTTCCAGTCTTTATTGTCTATCAATTCTAGGTTTAAGGTGTTATGAACGGTATTAATTGCTGTTTTAGCTCTTTCAATACTTTTCAACTGTTTTGCTAAAAAACTTTCGGGGTAAAAGGAAATTTGTTTTTTAAACTCGGTATTGTCAATTGTATTTCTTACGGCATCAACCACCAAACGGCGGTCTGTTACATTATCTTTAATCATTACACAATACTTACCTAAGCCTTGTTTTTCTAATGCATTGTACAAAACTTCCAGTGCAGTTTGCTTTTCACACACAACAATGGTTTTCTGTTTATTTTGCAGCGCATTTACAAGAACTGCTGTTAAAGTTTGGCTTTTTCCTGTTCCGGGAGGTCCTTGTATAAGAATTTTTGATTGTGATTTAAGTACTTCTAAAATTCCTTGTTGTGAAGGATCGGTTTCTATTGGTGTTATTGATTGAAAAGAGGTTTTTGTAACTTGTTCAGCCTTAAATTGAGTTTTAAGACTTTCATAATCATTTATGATGTTTTGCTTTTGAACTTCAAATAAAGAGAAAATACCCGATTTTTCAATAACAGCGTCACCTTTTTTTTCTAGTTGCTTATCGTACGTAGCTTTGGTTTTTAACAGAGGAATTCTTTCATAATTATTCAGTAAAAAATCAAGCGGTTGGTTTATCTTTAATTTATTTAAAACACTGGTGCATATTGCATGAAGTTCCGGCTTGTCAATTTTGCCGTCTTCTAACATTTCCATGGAAATAGGATCAAGTGTAATTCCCGAATCACTTTGCAGATGGTTCATTAAAACCTCGTTCATGTAAATAGGATCCTCTTCGGTTCTGCTTATTTCCCAAGTATTCATTTCGCCCGACTGTTTGATCTTTAAAGACCAAATAAGTAGGGGAGCGGCGGTTATCTGACCATCGTTAACATCTTTCCTAATCAAAATTGGAAATCCAAAACCAAATGAATTAATGCCTTTTTCTGATTGTATTACTTCATTTTGAAAGATCAGGTTATCAAAACTCATGGCGAGTTTTTTCAAAAGTATTTCTCTTTGCTCTTCTTGCGATACGTTTCTTAAATCTTCTCTTTTATTTTTTAAATCTTCATCATAATCGTTCAGATAGATTTCATTGGTTGTTGATTTACTTTCAACTTCTTCTGTTTGGTTATCATGCACAGAAAATGAAAATTTCATGTTGCGTTGCGTAAGCAAATCTAAAATAAAATGTTCTGGCAGACTTTTATAAATGTTTGATAATCTTGCTAAATCAAGTTTATAACGAGAATTTCCGGGAATTGCATTTAAGTGTACACCTCTGCGGTTGCCAATTTTTAGTTTGTTCTGAAAAGTATGAAAAACATCGGCATTAAAACTATTCATAGTTATTTTTAAAAATGATTATCGGTAAAAATAATTTTTATTTCTTTATTTTAAACAAAAAAAATCCTGCATTCTTTTTTGAGTACAGGATTTTTTTAGATATATGGAAATATTATTTCATTATTGTTTGCTTACGGTCAGGACCAACTGATATTACTTTAATTGGTACGCCAATGTATTCTTCAATAAATTCAATATATTCTTTAAGTTCTACAGGCAAGTCGTTATATTGAGTTAAGCCTGTTAAATCTTGTTTCCAACCTTTTTTCTCTACAAAAACAGGTTGTACGTTTTCTGCCTCTATATTATAAGGTAAATGATCAATTTGTTCGCCTTTGTAAGTATAAGCTGTACAAACTTTAAGTGTATCAAATCCCGATAAAATATCGCCCTTCATCATATACAATCCGGTAACGCCGTTTACTTCAACCGCATATTTTAATGCAACTAAGTCTAACCATCCACAACGACGTGCACGCCCTGTAACCGATCCAAATTCATTACCAACTTTTGCCATTGTTTGCCCCACTTCATCAAATAATTCTGTTGGGAAAGGTCCGGATCCTACGCGGGTTGTATATGCTTTAAAAATACCAAAAACATCTTTTACCTTGTTTGGTGCAATACCTAAACCGGTACAAGCACCGGCAGCAGTTGTGGTTGATGATGTTACGAAAGGATATGTTCCAAAATCGATATCTAATAATGATCCTTGTGCCCCTTCTGCCAAAATAGATTTTCCTTCTTTTAAGGCACTGTTTAAATAAAATTCAGAATCAATAAAAGTTAATTTCTTTAATTCTTCAACAGCTGCAAAGAATTCATCTTCCATTTCAGCCAAATTGTATTGCAAATCCACATTGTAGAATTTAATCATGTCGATATGCTTTTCTGCTAAAACATTGTATCTTTCTTTAAAATCTGCCAATTCAATATCACCCACACGCAAACCGTTTCTACCGGTTTTGTCCATATAAGTAGGACCAATTCCTTTTAAAGTAGAACCAATTTTAGCTTTGCCTTTTGATGCTTCAGAAGCAGCATCTAATAAACGGTGGGTTGGTAAAATTAAATGTGCTTTTCTTGAAATTAAAAGGCGTGATTGAACATCAATGTCAAATTTTTGTAAACCTTCAATTTCTTTTTGAAATACTACCGGATCAATTACTACACCGTTTCCGATGATGTTTATTGATTTTTTATGGAAAATTCCTGAAGGAATTGTTCTTAAAACGTGCTTAATTCCATCGAATTCTAATGTGTGTCCTGCATTTGGTCCACCTTGAAAACGTGCAATAATATCGTATTTAGATGTAAGTACGTCTACAATTTTTCCTTTTCCTTCATCTCCCCATTGAAGGCCAAGTAACAAATCTACTGTCATGATGTTTAGTATGTTAGTCTGTTTTTAATTATTGGTTGTGTCGGTATCTTCTTTTGTTCCGTAGAAATATAAAGAATGATTGTGAATTTTTATTTTGAAAATTTCTTCGATTGTTTGTTTGATGATTTGAATGCGTGGATCACAAAATTCAATCACCTCGCCAGAATCTGTTAAAATAATATGGTCATGTTGTTTATCAAAGTACGATTTTTCGTAATGTGACTGATTTTGCCCAAACTGGTGACGGCGTACCAAACCACATTCCAATAACAATTCTATCGTATTGTAAAGTGTAGCCCTACTAACACGGTAGTTTTTGTTTTTCATTTTAATGTATAAAGATTCAATATCAAAATGTTCTTCGTTTTCGTAAATTTCCTGAAGTATAGCGTAACGTTCCGGTGTTTTTCGGTGTCCTTTTTCTTCTAAATATTTAGTGAAAACGTTTTTTACAATTTCTTGATTTTTATTTTCTTCCATGATCTTTTTTAACAGCACAAATATAAAAGTTTATTACCGATACTAAAAATTAAATATTTAAAATTAAGCAGTTCCTACAATACGTGTAATTTTTTCGACGCCATCAATTTCCTGAATGTTTTCAATAAGCTTGTTTAAAACGTGGTTGTTTGGCACAATTACGGTGATTTGTCCATTGAAAATCCCTGCATTTGAACTTAATGAAATGCTTTGAATATTAACATTCATTTGGCTTGAAATGACTCTGGTTAGTTCATTTGTCAATCCTAAACCATCAATTCCCTTAATCATTAACGACGCATTGAATTCTTGTACAGATGAATCGATCCATTTTGCAGGAAGAATTCTGTATGCATAATTTGATCGTAAGCTTATGGCATTCGGACAGTCAATTTTATGTACTTTAATACCTTCGTTTATGGTTACAAAACCAAATACCTGATCTCCGGGAATAGGGTTACAACAACTGGAGAGTTTATAATCAAGTTTTTCGTCGTTTTTGCCAAATACAATTAAGTCAAGCTTTGTTTCTGCAATATTTCCGGGAGCGTCTTTACGAATCGATTTCTTAAAGAAATTCATAAATGCGTTACTGTTCTTATGAGCAACAAATTCTTTTAACTGCGTATTTTCTATTTTTCCTAAACCTACACGGTAGAACAATTCCTGACTTGTTTTAAGCTTAAAGAAACTAACCAGATCGTTTACTGTTTTTTCGTCCAGATTAATTTTAAGATGCTTTAATTTTCTGGTTAAAACTTCTTTTCCGTCTTCAGATATTTGTTTAACATCTTCGTTTAAGGTATTTTTAATCTTATTTTTTGCCCGGGCTGTAGTTACAAAATCCAACCAGTGCGAACTTGGTTTTTGATTTGCCGATGTAATTATTTCTACCTGATCGCCTGAATTTAATTCATAATTAAGCGGAACCAATTTGCCGTTTACCTTTGTACCACGTGTTTTGATACCAATATCGGTATGGATGCTAAAAGCAAAATCTAAAGCAGTTGCACCCTTGGGCAATGATTTTATTTCGCCTTTTGGCGTAAAAATGTAAATTTCTTTTGCATAAAGATTCAGTTTAAAATCTTCAACAAAATCTACCGCATTGGATTCAGAGTTTTCTAAAGCCTCTTTTAAAAGATTCAGCCACTTGTCTAAACTATTTTCTTCGGTAACACCTTGTTTGTATTTATAATGGGCAGCGTATCCTTTTTCTGCAATTTCGTCCATGCGTTCACTGCGGATCTGCACTTCAACCCAACGCCCTTTTGGCCCCATAACGGTAATATGCAAAGCTTCGTAACCTGTTGATTTGGGCGATGAAATCCAATCGCGCAATCTGCTAGGCGACGGGCGGTAATGATCTGTTACAATAGAATATATTTTCCATGCAATGAATTTTTCGTCGGCTGGCTCAGAATTATAAATGATACGAATTGCAAACTTATCATACACCTGATCAAAGCTAACGCCTTGTGCTTTCATTTTCCTGCGGATGGAATAAATAGATTTTGGCCGACCTTTAATGGTAAATGAGACACCTTCTTTTTCTAACGCTTCGTTTAAAACAGATGTAATACTTTCAATATAAGCATTTTGTTCTTCTTTGCTTTCTTTTGTCTTGCTTAAAATATCGTTGTAAACATCGGGTTCGGTATATTCTAAACCTAAATCTTCCAGTTTCGATTTTATGTTGAACAAACCTAAACGGTGTGCCAACGGTGCATAAATGTACAGTGTTTCCGATGCTATTTTAGCCTGTTTATGTGCCGCCATAGAATTCATTGTCTGCATGTTGTGCAAACGGTCGGCAATTTTTATAAGAATTACCCGCACATCGTCATTCAGCGTAAGCAGCATTTTACGGTAGTTCTCTGCCTGAAGCGAAATATCCGGATCGGGCTCCATGCGTGAAATTTTTGTTAATCCTTCAACAATCTTTGCTATTTTAGGATTAAACATACGTTCAATGTCTTCAACGGTAATATCGGTATCTTCAACAACATCGTGCATTAAAGATGCTGCGATAGACGTTGGACCCAAACCGATTTCTGAAGCTACAATTTTAGCAACTGCAATAGGGTGGAAGATATATGCTTCGCCCGATTTTCTTCGTTGGTCTTTATGTGCTTCCACGGCAACATCGAACGCTTTACGAATTAACTTCTTATCATCATCTGTAAGTGTTTGATAACTAATGCTTAAAAGCTCTTTGTACTCACGTGCAATTTCTTTATTTTCTTTTTCTATTTGTTCTTGTGTCATAAAATGCCCATTTTCTTGCTTAAATATATGAAAAAAACTATTGCTTTATCAATTTTAACCAATAAAAAAAGGAGCATTTGCTCCTTATAATTTATTTATGATACCGAGTACTTTACTAAAAGATGTAAAATACACCGGCAGAATATTGTGCGTGCGAGCCCTGACCTTCGGTTGAAATGTTAGATCTTCCCATAGCCTCGACATTCAGACCAATACGGCGATAAGCTTTATCATGATGGTAACGCGAACTTTTTGTTGCAGGAATGTCTGCAATCCAGAAGTTAATACCACCGCCGGCACTTGCCATTGTTAAATCTACCTGATTTAAACGTAAATGACCGATACCTGCCTTAATGTAGGGATCTGCGACTGGAATATTAAACAATCCACCTAAACTGTAAGCAAAAGCTCCGTTTAAAGATGCTACCGTAATTTTTTCTCCAGTAACAACAACTCCGTTCATAGAATTTCCAATTTCCATTTCGTTCATAGAAAAATCGGCTTCAAATGATAAATTAGGTAAAAATTCGTATCCTATCATCACTTTTGCAGGAATTCCGCCAGAAATCATACTTGCACCTTCAGGAACTTCGGAATGGTTAAAGTTAAAATCCATCATATTGTAACTTGCGCCAACTTTCCATTTATATTCCTGAATGAAACGCTCGTACTTATGAATTACCTGTGCTTGTGCCGAAAAACCTATCAGGCTTAATCCGAAAAATGCTGTTAATATAGTTTTTTTCATAAAGTCTTAAATTTTTTATAAATATAACGAAATTTTTAATTATTTATATTGTTTGACTGTTTCTTTGTCTTTTTGCCTCGAAAATTAACACGGCAGCAGCTACCGAAACATTCATAGAGTCTATTTGACCCTGCATGGGGATAATGACATTTTCTGTTGAATGATTACGCCAGATTTCACTTAAACCGGTAGCTTCGGTACCCATTACAATGGCAGATCCCTGCTTAAAATTAACTGAATAATACGAAACGGCTTCCTGCAAAATAGCGCTAAAAATAGCAATATTTTTGTCTTTTAAAAAATTAATTATTTCTGCCGAACCCGCGGTTACAATTTTATTGGTAAAAACGGCGCCAACGCTTGAACGTACAATGTTTGGGTTGTACAAATCTGTTTTAGGATCGGCAATTAAAACGGCATCGATATTTGCTGCATCGGCAGTACGTAAAACGGCACCGATATTTCCTGGTTTTTCTAATGATTCCAACACAACTATTAGTGGGTTTTCAGGAAGTTGTAAACTTTCTAAAGAATGATCTTTTGTTTGTGCAATAGCAATGATGCCTTCGGTACTTTCGCGATAAGCAATCTTTTGATACACTTCTTTTGAAATTTCGATCAGTTCTGTAGCATCAGAAATATTTCTTTTAAAATTATTCAGGTTTACGATATCAAACAAATCAAAACAAAATAAAAGCTGTACGATTTCAAAATCGTTTTTAAGCGCAATTTCAATTTCACGGATACCTTCAATCACAAAGAGTCCGGCTTTTTTACGTGCCTTGCTTTTTTCCTGTAACTGAAAAACATCCTTAATTAATTGATTTTGAATACTTGTTATCTGTTTCATTTAAATGATTTCTTGTCGCTTAATTTCTAAATATTTGTTCAAAAGATTTACCGAAAGATCTGCCGGTTTGGTGTAAACCGTTTTTATGCCGTGCATTTGCAGTTCTTGAATGATTAACTGTTTTTCGTGCACAAATTTAGATGCTATTGTTTGAATATAAATATCTTTTGTTGAATTTATTTTTCTCGAATGAACGTCATTCAACAGCGTGTTTTCGAAAATAATGGTAAGCAAAACGTGTTTTTTAGCCAAAGCGCGTAAGTACGGCAATTGTCTTTTTAAAGCATCTAACGTTTCAAAATTGGTAAACAAGATTAGCAAACTGCGTTTCTGAATCTTTTTTAAACTGTCGGTTAAAACATATTCATAATTTGATTCTTTAAAATTGGTATCGATATGATACAATGCATCTACAATTTTACGCACTTGCAGCATTTTATTATCGGCTTTAAGAAAAATATCGGTTTTCTTTTCAAACGTCCACAAACCGGCTTTATCCTGACGTTTAATGGAAATATTTGCCAACATTAAGGCAGCGTTTATAGAATAATCTAACAACGACATCCCATCGAAAGGCATTTTCATTGTTCTGCCTTTATCAATCAATAAATAAACGTTTTGCGCTTTTTCTTCCTGATAATGATTTACCATTAAGTGCTGCTTTTTAGCAGACGCTTTCCAGTTAACGTGACGTAAATCGTCGCCGGTAACATAATCTTTAATTTGTTCGAATTCTGACGACTGACCAATTTTTCGGGTTCGTTTGATACCATTTGGCAGCAATGCTGTTTTTGAAGCCAGTAGTTCGTGTTTTCGTAAATTTAAGAAACTTGGGTAAACCGCAATGTTCTCATTTTGAATGATTTTATATCGTTTACTTGTTAGTTTAGTTAAAGTGGTTGCGTAAATATTTATCGATCCAAACTGATACAAACCTCGTTCTTTTGGAACAATTGTGTAGTTAATCTGTTTTTGAGATTGTTTAGAGAAATTGTTGGTTAACAAAAAATTTCGTTCCTGAAACTGAAAAGGCAGCTCGTCTATAATTTCAACAGCAACAGCAAACGGATAATTGTTTTTTATATTTAAACCTATTTCATTTTTATCGCCGTTTGACAATCGTTCAGGTACTATTCTTTTAGCAGCAATTCCTTCCTTTTTATGAAAAAGCATAAAAATTTCCACTGTAATCAATGCAGCAATAACAGCCAAAACAATTAATGCAACATAAAAGAAAAAAGGCGCAAAGAAACTGATCACAAATAAAATAACAACTAGCAGCAATGCCAGATAAAAACGTGTATTTAAATATAAAAATCTCATATTTAATTATCGGGGAATTTCAACAGTGTCAATAATTTGTTTTACCACATCTTTAATGGTAATTCCTTCCATTTCACGTTCCGGAGCCAAAATTAAACGGTGGTTTAACACGTAATAAGCCACGTATTTAATATCGTCTGGTGTTACAAAATCGCGTCCGTTAATCAATGCAAACGATTTACTTGCGTTTAAAATGGCGATTGAAGCACGGGGCGATGCACCCAAATACAGGAAATTATGACTGCGTGTGTTGTTTACAATCTGCGCAATGAACTGAATTAAAAGCGGTTCGATCATTACTTTTTGAGCCAGTTGCTGAAATTCAATCAATTGTTGTGCATTAATTGCAGGTTTAAGCAGACTTGTTTTATCAAAATGCTCGTTGCTTTGCTCTAAATGCAGCAATTGAATTTCCTGTTCTAACGTAGGATAATCAATGGTTATCTTCATTAAAAAACGATCTAATTGTGCTTCGGGCAACGCATAGGTTCCTTCCTGTTCAATAGGATTTTGGGTTGCCAAAACCAAAAACGGTTGTTCCATTTCGTAGGTTGTTCCGTCGATTGTAATCTGGCGTTCTTCCATTACTTCAAACAAAGCTGCCTGTGTTTTTGCAGGTGCGCGGTTAATTTCATCGATCAGAACAAAATTTGAAAATACAGGACCCGATTTAAACTCGAAATTATTGGTTTGATTGTTAAAAATCGATGTTCCTAAAATATCTGACGGCATTAAATCTGGTGTAAACTGAATGCGCGAAAAACCTGTCTGAACCGTTTTTGCCAGCAATTTTGCCGTTAATGTTTTTGCCAATCCCGGAACACCTTCGATTAAAACGTGACCGTTTGAAATTAACGATACCAAAAGTAGATCGATCAGTTCTTCCTGACCCACAATTACTTTGTGTAATTCGGTTTTAATGGCTGCAATCTGTTCTTTTAATTCATTTAAAGGAATGCGGCTGCTGAATGATATTTCGTTATTTTCCTGATTTTCCATAGTTGATGTTTAGTTTTTCTAACAATTGGTTAAACTGAATTAAATTGGCTTGCGAATAGGTTTTATCGGTATTAAAATTAGTAATGAAGTTAATAAACTGATCGGTATCTCCTGTATTCGCCAATGCTTTTTGCTGTAATTTGTTTTTAAAATCTTCGTTGATGTTCTGGGTTGCAATTTTCCATTCGGTTCTAATAAAATACAATGCATATTTAATCTGCTTGTCTAAAAGCTGCGTATGGTTGTTTTCCTGGTAATATAAATTTCCTACCGTTTCAATGTATTCAACCGTTGTATTTTTAATTGGATCTATAACGGGAACAATTCGCTGTTTGCGTTTTCCGTAGAAAATTAAATACAAAATAAGTCCGATAACCATTGTGTACCAGCCAAAACGCAAACTTTTGTGCTTTAAAATTACTTTAAAGATAGAATTGTTGCTTTCGCGCTCGCCAATATTATAGTTTTCATCAAACCAGATAACATTTTCTTTTTTGATGAACGATGCAAATTTCTCGGAAAATATTTCGGTGTTCAATTTTTCATTCAATAAATAATAATTGGTCAGTAAAATAGGCGAGGTGCTGATGTAAACTGTTCCTTTGCCAAATTTTGTCGAAACAAAAGAAAGATTGTTATTTAATTTGGCAATTACACTATATTTCTCGGGATCTTTTACCGTAAAAATATTGTTGTATTCGTCTTTTATTTTAAGGGTATCGTTGCCTGAATTTTTATTTACAAAATGTAAATTGTTGGTTTTAATGCTGTGCAGTTTTATTTTTAACGTATCTAAAATATAACTGTTACCATAATAAAAATTCTCCGAAGCTATAACCATATCTGCCCCTTCAGAAACTTTTTGTAAAAGATCTTTTACAGAAACATCGTCTAAGTTCGATTTGTTTTCAATGAACAGATAAGTAGTTTTGTTTTCGTTTGCTTCCTTGTTATCTAAAAAATATTCGTACGGACTTAATGAGGTTTTTGTTAATTTTTGACTTTTTAACAAATGCGGAAGTTCCTGATTAAAAACATACAAACCATACGGATCTTTACTTTGCGTATTGAAATTTCTGCTCCAATTTATAGGGTTTGGAAAATACAACTGAATAAAAAGCACTACAAATGCAGCCAATATAAAGTACACGAAATATTTTATATATTCGGTTTTCATGATTCTTTATTTATTAGTTGGATAAACTGCGTTTCAATTTTTACAAAATCCGGTTCTGAAATTTCATGCAAACCGTACCAAACGTTATCATAAATATAGGATATATACTGAAAAGACGTTTTGTTAACCGTATCGTTAATTTCGCTTAAATACTGTTTGGTTGTTTTGTTGGGTTCGTAAGCAATCAGGTTATTTTGCGACCAGCTTTTTAACGTCCATAAATAGTAATAACGTACCGCTTTACGCAAATTATTTTGTTGTTTTGCCTGTTGGGTTAGTTCGTTAAAATTAATAATATCAATATTTTCTTCGATGAATTTTTCACTGATAATATTTTGTTCCTTTTTAGAAAACAAACGGATAAATCCTTTTTTGTTTAAATAGTAAATCAAAAAACCTAATGCTACAATTAAAAGGAAAACAAGTATTATATTAATAATTTCATCAAGAACAACCGATGAACCGTCAGTATCTGTTTTAAACCATTCCAAAAAATTGCGCCATAATTCGCGTAATCTGGCAAGAAAACCACTTTCTTTTTTAATGTTATAATCAAATTCTGACGATGAATAGTTTTCTTTAAAACCGGTACGAAACTTTCTTTCTTTTAAAACCTCGTTATTTAAAGGGACCAATGCGCTGGTTAACGTATCGGTTGCAAGGTTGGTTTCGGTATATTCAATAACTTTTGCTGTGGTTTCCTGCGGTTTTGGTATAGAATCAACCGGTTGACCAACTTGTGAAAAAGCCGATAAACTTAAAAATAATGCAGCAAAAGCAAGCGGATTATTCATGTTTTCCTATTTCGTCAATAGACTCACGCATAGAATTGTATTCTAATTTTTCACGTTCAGAATAATAAACTAAACCGGTTTGTATCAATAATAAATGATTTAATACCATACTAACCACAATAGAAAAACAGTAAATTATTACCATTATTATAACAAAAACAGATACAGTTCCGTCGGCGAAACTATCAGACGTTTGCATACCAAAAACTACTCCGAAAATAGTAATTATATAAGGTATCAGCGTTACAATCATACTCATTACATAAACAATAATCAGCATGCACAAACCGGCGCCTACAATGTTCCAAAAGTTATTTGTTATGGTATAAAATGCATGTTTAAAGGCATCGAAAAACGATTGTTTTTTATCGATATAAAAATAAAGTGTCAGCGAATACCAAGTAATAAAAAACGGTACAAGCAGCATAAATATAAAAATACCAATGATTACAAAGCTTAAAACCGCGGCTATGGCAAAGGCAATAATTCCTACCACACTGAAAACAATAATGCTTAACAAGCCAAATAACAACAATCTGCCAAAGTCTTTTTTTAACATTTCGCGAATTGTTTTCAACTGGGGTTTTTCGTTGGTGTTTTTGCCTAATAAATGTAGGTAATAAACAGGATAAGAGTAATTTAATAATGAAAGATACAATGATATAAATATAACAGCAATAAATCCTATCCCAAGCATTACGCCGTTTTCGCTTACAAAAGCATTGTCAATTGTTTCACTACCTGTTGAACCAATCATTGTTGAAAAAATACGGAAATAAAAGGTGCCAAGTATTGCCATGGAAACCATTAAAAGCAACAAGGCAACAAATGCAAATTTTAAATAGTTTTTAAAATAATTTTTCCCTTGAAGTTTTAAAAAAGTAAAGGTATCTGAAATGTATTCGCCAAACGCACGAACTTTAAAAAGCTGAAACATATTATGTGTTATTAAGTGTTTTTTTATAAATTAAAACAGGGTAAATAAAATAATAAAAAGTGATTAATCCTAAAGTGCTTATTATAATTAAATAGTTTAAAATATTGGGCATTTCTTTGGCGTATCGTGTTATGTAACCTTCTATCAATCCTGCAAAAATAGTAAAAGGCATTGTACTTATAAACAATTTAAAACTGTTTTTAAAACCAATTTTTAATGACTGCATGCGGGTGTAAGTACCCGGAAAAAGTATGCTGGCTCCTAAGATAAAGCCTGCGCAGACTTCAATGACAATTGCCATGATTTCCATGGAACCGTGCAACCATATACCGCGGATACTTTCATTGAAAACACCTTTTTCGTAAAAAAAGTACTGAAAACTGCCCAGCATAATGGAGTTTTGTACCATTACATAAAATGTTCCCAAACCAAGAAAAATCCCGTAAATATAGCAACGCATACCTACATATAAATTGTTAAGTGTTATACCAAAAGCGCTTCCCCAGTTCGATGAACCTTTGTAAACCGCCATGGCATCACCGTTTGCAATATTGTTTAATGTTTTGTTTACATAGGCATCACCCAAAATCAAACGGACAAAACGTTCGTCATAAGCAGCCGAAATAACGCCGATACCCACAAAAACCAGAAATAAAATCAGTGAAAAATACAAAACCTTACGGTATTTGTAGGCTATTAAAGGCACATCGTAAAAAAAGAAGGTGCTTAAAACATTTTTTTCGTACTTGTAATTGGTGTAAACTTTTTGGTGTACGGTACTTGCAAGGTTGTTCAGGTAAATGGTTAAATCGCTTTTCGGGAAATAAGTTTGCGAAAAAGCCAGATCGTTACTTAACTGAACGTACATTTGCGACCAATCATCGGCAGAAATTTTATTTTTTACCGTTAATTGTTGCTCTATATTTAACCATTTTTCTTTATTTTGTTTTATAAAAGCAATTTCTCTCATATCTGCTAAAATATAAATAATGACCGAAATAACTATAAACACTGCACAAAATGTTGCAATAAATTTTAAGGCAGCCTCTTTAGGCGAACGTATTTTGGCTTTTGCTATTGATATGGCAATTAAAATAAGCTATATTTCAGCGGTTTATTTTTTGTTATATAATGTTTTAGGATTTAACTCTTTTGTTTATTCTTTGGGAACCTGGGAGTCCAATGTGATAGAATTTGTGCTTTTTTCGCCCGTGTTTTTCTATACTTTGTTTTTTGAAAGTTGGACGAATGGACAAACTCCGGGGAAAAGAATTTTGAAGATACGCGTTGTTAAGATCGAAGGTTATCAGGCACGTTTTTCAGATTATTTCAGCCGATGGATCTGCCGTTTGGTAGATGTTTTTATTTTATTGGGACTACCTGCAATTCTAGGAATCATCTTCAGTAAAAAAAGTCAGCGTTTGGGCGATATGGTAACCGATACAACCGTAATCAGCTTAAAATCGAATGTGCAATTAAACCACCGTTTTTTAGATGATTTATCTAACGAATACGTTGTAAGTTTTCCAACCGTTTTACGACTGTCTGACCATGATATGAACATCATTAAAAAAGCCTACAACACCGCAATAATTCAGAACGACAGTATGATGATTAACAAACTGATTTTAAAGATAGAAGAAGTTACTACCATTAAAAACCAAAGTTTAAACCAGCATCAGTTTATACAAACCGTTATCAACGATTTTAATCATTTAACCAGCAAATAATGATTTTTTCTACTTTAGATATTTTAGGACTTATCGCATTTGCCATTTCGGGGGCATTGGCAGGTATCGAAAAAAAATTAGATTTTTTTGGTGTATTCGTTATTGCCATGGTAACATCAATTGGTGGCGGAACACTGCGCGATTTACTAATTGGCAATACGCCGGTTTTTTGGCTGCTTAATCTGCAAACGTTTTATATTGTAACGGCAACAACGATCATCTCTATAATTTTTCGGCAGTATTTAAGTTTTTTAAGAACGTCTTTGTTTTTGTTTGATACTATTGGAATCGGTATTTTTACCATTATCGGAATTGAAAAAGGACTGGCTATAAATTTCAGTCCTATCGTATGTATTCTGCTGGGTACGGTAACTGCGTGTTTTGGTGGAGTTGCCCGAGATATTCTTTGTAACGAAATTCCGGTAATTTTTAGGAAAGAAATTTATGCAACGGCATGTTTAGTGGGTGGCTTTATGTTTTTTGGTTTGAAACTACTGCACGTAAACGACGATGTTATTTATGTAGGAACTGCCGGAACTATTATTTTAATTAGAATTTTAGCGGTTCGTTATCATTGGTCTTTTCCACAGATTGAAATTAAATAAAAAACGCTCTTAATTAAGAGCGTTTTTATTTGTATTTATCTGGTTTAAAATCCAGTCTAATTCTACATCTTTATCATTTAAAAAATCGTCAACCGTTGGTTTTATGAAGATGTCTGGTATCACGCCGTAACCTTCTTTTTTGGTTTGTTCATGTGGTTTTATGGTCATTAAACCAATGCGAACAACTAATTTAGAATTTGGTAATTTCACATCAGGCATAATACCGGCAACTGTTCCATTGAACGTTCCGCCCGTTTCATTACCCACAAAAATTGCTCGGTTTCTACCTTTTAAATGCGATGAAATAATGGCTGCTGCAGAAAATGTCATACCGTCTGTAATAACGTACAAATTGTTTTTGTAGTTCATTGGTTTTGGCTGCTTAATTTTAGACGATTTAATAGGAACCTGCAATTCGCCTGCTTCATTTCTACTTGCTCTTAATCCGCGAACCGTTGCAAAAATAGAAATAAAAGGTGTTCCTAAGATTTTACTTGCAACGTTTCTGCCCTTATAAAGATTAAAAAAAGTGGTACGTTTTGTAATGGTTGAAGGCTGTGTAAATACAAAAGCAGTATCGTTTAAATATTGTGACAGTTTATGAATTTCATTTAATCTTCCACCAGGATTTCCACGTAAATCGATAATCAGGTTTTGAACCTCGTGTTTCTTTAATTCGGCAAAAATGGTATCGTAAACTTTTACTCTTCCTTTACTAAAATCTCTGATTTTAAGCACAGCAACCGTACTGTCTTGCGCAACAGGATAACGTATTTCTTTAGAAAAGACCTTGTTTTTACTGTCGTAACCAAACCATTCGTTTTTGTAATACTTTTCTTTATTTCGTTTCTTTAAAGTCTTCTTTTTAATTTTTTGTTCTTGTTTAGTTAGTTTTGGAAGTGTATCTGTCTGAGCAATTTTATTATCTTTTAAAGTATCATTTTCCTTTTTAGCAAGTTTTTTTTGGGCAAGCGCTTTTTTATCTTTTTTAGATTCTTTAAAAGTTCTTTTTACGGTATGATAAAAAGAAGTATCTGCACAAATCGCATTGATTTTAATACTGTCTACAAATCCTAATTCGTTCACATAAAATGAATTTGTACGACGGGCAAAAAATTTGGGAATCGCCGTTTCGTTGTATCCGTCTGATGTAAACGTTTTTCTATATTTCTTAAAAAGATCTGCAGGCTTTACTCCGTTAATATCGACAATTTCCGTTCCTGTTTGAAGAATGGTATCTGTTTTGGAGTTATTTCTTTTGATGAAAAGTCTGTTATCAAGATACTCGTATTCAAAATTCGACAACGGATTTACTGAACCTTTGTATTTCTTTTTTAATGAATCTGCCGATGTAAGTGTAACCATGCTCATACTCATATGTCCTTGATGAACTGTTGCCACAACCGGACTTATCTTCATGTAAAATTCGTTTGGTGTTAATGGCTCGTTCAAATTATTGGACAAACTGTCGAATTTTTTGTTCAGATCTTCTTTCGAAATATACCAATACAGATCAGGATGCATATTAGCCATTCGCTTTTGAACATACACAACATCTTTCTTTAATTTTTTCGCATCGATTTTAGTATGGTAGTGCTTGTTGATTTTATCGTGGCTGGCACAGGAAAGTACAAACAACGAAAGTAGTGCTAAAATTGATTTTTTCATGTTTTATTATGTCTGAAAAAGGCGACTTTCGTCGCCTGATTAATCGTTAATCTGTATAAAAGGATAGTTCCCTAATCGTGGTGCTAATTCTTTGGTTTTGTAAGCCAGTTGCGAATTATGGTTGTTAAAGCAGATAATGGTAATGGTATCTTTTCGTAACGTTACATACGATGTTCTGTTACCACGCCACCAACCGTTGTGAAAGGTGTACAGATTTCCACCGTCTTCTTTAGGTTCAACCATACGTATTGCCAAACCGTAATTGTTCGCTCCCGATTTTTCGTACGAATACCCTTTGTACATTTCAGCTTTCAAAGCTTTGCTTATAAAGTTATCGGAATACAGTGCTTTATCTAATTTTAGCATATCACGTGCCGTTGTATAAATGTTTTTGTCACCATACGTTCCGTCTAAATAATCCCAATGCATTTTTTGGTTGTTCGCATGGTACGATTGCGTAATGTTGTCTTTGTTTTCTAAATTATCCAAAACAAAGGTATTGTACATTTTTAAAGGCTCTAAAATAAGATCCTTCATAGCATTTTGGAACGATTTTTTTGTAACCTGTTCTACAATCAACGCCAGAACAACATAATTGGTGTTTGAATAGGTAAAGCGGGTATTTGGTCTAAAATCCAACTTAATACCTTTAGTTTCCAATAAATTCAATACATCTTTATTAGTCAGTGTTTTCTTAGTATCCCAAACACCTGGTTTTGCCGTAAAATTTCCGTAATAAGGCAAACCCGACCTATGGTTTAAAAGCAAACGCACTGTAATATCGTCAAACGGAAAACCTGTTAAAATGGTATTCACTTTTTGATCTAACGAAATTTTACCTTCATTAACCAAACGTAAAATACTAACTCCCGTAAAAACTTTTCCAACAGATGCTACGTGCATTGGGGTAGAATCGTTTATTTTTTCCTTGTTTTGATAATTGGCATATCCTTGATAATCTTCAAAGATTATTTCACCGTTTTTAGCAACAAGAAACTGTCCCCAAAAGCCACCGCGGTTAATTCGGTTATGGTAAAAAGTTTCAACAACTTCACGGGTTTCTAATTTATATTTTGGTGTTACAGGATTAAATTTAACATCAAAGGTATCTTCGTTTGTAATTAATTTGTTTTTATCTTTAAAAAGTTCGCTTCTTTTTTTGATGACTTGCGCAATATCGAAATTTTTATCGCATGAAATACTTAGACCGCCAATAAGAAGTAGGGGAAATATTATTTTTTTCATTATTTAGAATTCGCTATAAGTAAGCAAATATAAACGATTTGCTGATTTTTAAAAACACCTTACGGAGTTAAATTTATAAAAACTAAAAAATGTATCTTTGGTGTAGATTATAAAATTTTACAGAATGAATGAAATAAACTGGCAAACAGCTATTGAGTTTGATGATATAACGTACAAAAAATGCAACGGTGTTGCCCGAATTGCATTTAACCGTCCGGAAGTTAGAAATGCTTTCCGACCGAAAACTACTTCTGAATTATTGCGTGCTTTTAGTGATGCACATGAAGATACATCAATTGGTGTGATACTTTTATCGTCTGAAGGTCCCTCTCCAAAAGACGGTGTATATTCTTTTTGTAGTGGTGGCGATCAAAAAGCGCGTGGTTATCAAGGTTATGTGGGCGAAGACGGATACCACCGACTGAATATTTTAGAAGTTCAACGTTTAATTCGTTTTACTCCAAAGGCAGTTATTGCAGTTGTAAATGGTTGGGCTGTTGGTGGCGGACATTCGTTACATGTGGTTTGCGATTTAACGTTAGCAAGTAAAGAACATGCGATTTTTAAACAGACTGATGCTGACGTTACCAGTTTTGACGGCGGTTACGGATCGGCTTATTTAGCAAAGATGGTCGGACAAAAAAGAGCTCGTGAAATTTTCTTTTTAGGTAGAAATTATTCTGCTCAAGATGCTTACGATATGGGAATGGTTAATGCTGTTATTCCTCATGATGAATTGGAGCAGACAGCTTACGATTGGGCACAGGAAATTTTAGAAAAATCGCCTATATCTATAAAAATGTTGAAATTCGCCATGAATTTAACCGATGACGGTATGGTTGGGCAACAAGTATTTGCAGGTGAAGCTACCCGTTTGGCTTATATGAGCGAAGAAGCTATTGAAGGACGAAATGCCTTTTTAGAAAAGCGCAAACCAAATTTTGAAAAGAAATATATTCCTTAAAAAATAAATCGACCAAGTGGTCGATTTATTTTTTTATAAACTTGTAGGTTTTTGAATTTTTTTCTTAAAAAGCCGCAACATGTTCATACGTGTATTTGCTATTCAAAATAGTACAAAGGCTGAGTTTTTAAAAAATTTTCATGCTTAAAAATGATTCAGAAAAGTAGTAAAATCTATCAAATCAAAATGTTTTGTCGAAACAAGTAAGTTCTTGCATTTAGTTTTTATATTTTTGAAAAAAAATAAACATGAAATACGTTTTACTTTTACTTTTTTTAGGATTTTTTAATGTACAGGCTCAAAGTTATTTAGATTATTATTTTAAAGCGAACAATATTAACGGAGCCATTGTAATTTACAACGAAAATAAAGACGAATGGTTGTTTAGCAGTGAAGTGGAACCTTTTTCTAACACACCGGCAGCAGCTCATTTTCATTTATGGCAGGCTTTGGTTGGTTTGGAAGAAAAGATTTTTAAGATTGATGTGAAAGAAAAATTGTTGTGGGATGGCGTTAAAAGATCTTTTTTTGATGAAAGAAAACCCGAATGGAATGCAGATACCAATTTAATTGATGCATTAAAAAATAAGAACGATTGGTATTTTGACCATTTACAGAATAATCTTCCACAGGAAAATTATACTAATAATATTAAAAAATCGACATTCTTTAAAGAAATAAAGAATAATGAATTACAGTACTTTTGGAATTATGCAGCCTTAACAAATCCTAATTCAATGATTTTGTTTTTAAAAGATTTGTATAGTAGCAAGCTACCATTTCATAAGCAAAATCAGCAGTTTGTATTTAACCAATTATTAATGGATCAAAAATTAGCAATACATACAGCTACCACAAGCTATTTAGGAAGAGAGATTGATTGGACAGTTGGAGTATATTTAAAACAAAACAAACCCATCTATTTTTCGTTAAGAACTTATAGGTCTTTAGAATCTGAAAAAATGAAAGATTACGAAAAAAGAAAAAACCTGATTTTAACTCAGATTTTTGAAGTCTTGAATTTTTAAAACATTAAAAAACCGCTTTTCAAAAAAATAAAAAGCGGCTTTCATTAAAAATCTATCTGATAAAAACTATATGCTAAAAGCTTGTTTTACAGCATTAACCTTATCCAGTTTTTCCCATGTAAACAATTCTACCTCAATGGTTTTTTCTTCACCGTTCGGGTTTCTGAAAACTTTGGTAACTACCTCGTTTTTACGCCCCATATGTCCGTAAGCAGCCGTTTCGCTGTAAATAGGTTTTCTTAATTTTAAGGCTTGTTCGATATGGTACGGACGCAAATCAAATAATTGTTGTAATTTATCTGCAATTTCACCATCGGTTAAATTTACTTTTGCTGTTCCATAAGTATTCACGAAAACACCCATTGGATCTGCAATTCCGATAGCGTAAGAAACCTGAACCAACAATTCGTCTGCAACACCTGCAGCCACTAAATTCTTGGCAATATATCGGGCTGCATAAGCAGCAGATCTATCAACCTTACTTGGATCTTTCCCCGAAAAAGCACCACCACCATGCGCACCTTTTCCACCATAAGTATCAACAATGATTTTTCTGCCTGTTAAACCGGTATCTCCATGAGGTCCGCCAATGATAAATACACCCGTTGGGTTTACGTGGTACGTAATTTCTTGGTTAAAATATGGTTGGTACTGCGGATATTTCTTTAGTAAACGTGGAATTAAAATAGAAACAATATCTTTTTTTATTTGATCTTGCATTGTTTTTTCTGCTTTGTTTTTAGCACCGGCAGAACTGTTTTCTGGTTTTACAAAATCGTCATGCTGGGTTGATAACACAATGGTAACTACACGTTTTGGTTTGTTGTCATCATCATATTCCAAAGTAACCTGCGATTTTGCATCAGGGCGCAAATAGGTGATTTCGTTATTTTCTCTACGCAATTCGGCTAATTCAAGCAATAATTTGTGCGATAAATCTAAAGCCAAAGGCATGTAATCTTCGGTTTCAGTTGTAGCATAACCAAACATAATACCTTGATCGCCTGCTCCTTGATCTTCCTTGTTTGCTTTATCTACTCCTTGATTGATTTCTGCCGATTGTTCGTGAATTGCCGATAAAATTCCGCACGAATTGGCATCAAACATATATTCGCTTTTGGTGTAACCAATTTTTTTGATTACGTCGCGTGCAATCTGTTGCACATCTAAATAAGTGTTCGATCTTACTTCACCTGCCAAAATAACCTGACCGGTAGTAACCAATGTTTCACAAGCAACTTTAGAATTTTCGTCAAAAGCTAAAAAATTATCGATTAATGCGTCTGAAATTTGATCTGCAATTTTATCAGGATGCCCCTCGCTTACAGATTCTGATGTAAAAAAATATGCCATAAATTAGTTTAATGTTTAATGAGGAAACTAAATTGCACGCTTTTTACTAAAGAAGTTTTTCTGCTTTAGCATTTTTTTAAAGAGGTTGCAATCAGTCAAATTTTTCCTCGAAAATTTATAATGCAAATATACAATTAAGATTTGCAATTAAACCAAAAACCAATTTTTTATTTATCTATACTAATAAATTTTATTTTTATTATTTCAGTAATTAGATGTTTTATTTAGTTTATGTGTTATTAATTTATTATTTAATTATTTTATATTTATTTATTAAAATAAAATATTGTATTTTTATTAAAAATCTATATGCTTTATGAAAACAAATTATTTATTACTTATCGCTGGTGTCTTATTAATAGGTTGCAATAAACCAACGGATACCGAAAAAAAGAATAAAATATTCGCTACAAAAAAGGAAAATGTTAATCCGGATAATGTTTTTACAAACAAGCAGATTTCTAATATAGAATATCAGATAGAAGCTTTCAAAATAGGCTATGAGAAAAGTGCAAATCCCGAATTGCAAAAATATCTGAAAGAAAACCTTCCAAAATTACAACAGCTTTTATCAGATTACAAGTCTGAAGCAATTACACAGAAAGTTGAAATTAAAACTATTTCCGAAGAGCATCAAAAATATCTTTACAAACTGGCAATGGCAGATACTAAAGGGTTTGATAAAATTTTTATTCTTTATTATAAAGATTTTTTAAACAAAACTATTCAGGAAATTACTTCAAATACAGTTGAAAATGAAAGTTTTAATGCCTTGAAAAACGACTACGGAAACGTTTTGTACGAACAAAAACTGTATTTTGATATTTTATAAAGCATTTGTACGCTTGATTCGACAATTTTTTGGTATTTTTAGGAAAAAGATACACCATGAGATTTCATACACGAAAATGGGTTAAACCAGAAGATTTAAACCCAAATAAAACCTTGTTTGGTGGCAAATTACTTGCTTGGATTGATGAAGAAGCAGCTTTGTACAGTATCATTCAGTTAGAAAATGCACACGTAGTTACAAAATTTATGTCGGAAATTAATTTTATGGCATCGGCTAAAGAAGGCGATATCGTAGAAATTGGTTTGGATGTTGTAAAATTTGGTACTACATCTTTGGTTTTAAAATGCGAGGTTCGAAATAAAATGACGCACGAAACCATTATTACGGTCGATAAAATTACAATGGTTAATCTAGATACCGACGGAAATCCCAAACCGCATGGTAAAACCCGTATTGAATATGTTCACGAACGTTTATCAGGTAAATAGTTTAATAACATGGATATTCAAATAAAAAAGCAATCAGGTGACCTTGTTCCATTTTCTAAAGAAAGTTTACAAAAATCGTTATTAAATTCGGGAACTAATAAAGAAACCGCTACTGAAATTTGTAATGAAATCATCAAAGAACTTTACAACGGTATATCAACAAAAGAATTGTATCAGAAAGCTTTTGATTTATTAAAAAAATCGAAATCGTCTGTAGCAGCGCGTTACAGTCTAAAAAGAGCCTTACAGGATTTAGGTCCGGAAGGATTTTTCTTTGAAAAATGGGTAGCAAAAATTTTTGAGGTTCAAGGATATGATACTATAACAAGTCAGACTTTAACAGGTAAATCTACCATAACTCATGAAATAGACGTGATCATTTCCAACAAAAACGAAGATTTAATCTGTGAATGTAAATTTAGAAACGATATAGATGCAAAGATTAGCGTAACAACACCCATGTATTTTTTATCGCGGTTTATCGATCTGAAAGACAGTAGTTTTACTTTTTTTAACCGTACTTTTAAACCTCAAAAAGGCTATATGATAACCAATGCCTTTTTTACCACAGACAGCATTGCCTTTGCAGATTGTTACGACATTAATTTAATTAGCTGGAATTATCCCGAAGATAAAAGTATCAAACGTTTAACCGATCAACAAGGTTTGTATCCTGTTACTTGTTTAACCACTTTAACAAAAGAGGAGGAACAAATTCTATTGTCTAAAAATTGTATTTTGGTACGTGAATTGGTTAAAAATCCTGTTTTGTTAGATCATTTTAAATTTAATGATCAAAGAAAAGTATTGATTTTACAAGAAGCAGGGGAGTTGTTGGGCGAATGAAACACTTATGTAAATCTGCTTTTAAATTTAAAATTTTAAAATAGTAATTAGGTTGAGGCATAGGTTTATTTTGATTGCAATGTTTGTGTTTCTTTAAACTTCTTTTTAAACGGAATTAAATAACTAACGGTGTAGCCAAAACCTACACCAATATTACCACTGTATTTTTGATCAAATCCGGGGTAGTAAAGGTTTTCAAAACCATCGGGCTGTGTCTGGTAAAACAATCCTTTTAAACGAACATTCATACCTATGTATAAATTATTAGCAACTTCTGTTTTTATTCCTACAACAAGCTCTAACCAATGTGCCATTAAACCGGTCGATTTTAATTCAGGATACTGCATTTCTTCATCAAAATAAGCATTTCCGGTATTTACACGGTAACTGTGGAGCGTTTGGTTATAAAAACTAATACCATAACGCCCACCTACGTAAATCAAGTTATCCATATCCAACCAGTTTTGATGGAAATTTCTATCAGCACCCAGTTTTAAAAACATTCCGCTGGTAGTATAGCTAAGCTGATCGTCTTCCTTAAATCGATCTTCATAACCAGCTTCGGCAACCAAATAACATTTTTTGTTGTAACGGTAATCGGCATTAAATTCAAAACCTTTATAATTTTTATCCCAGATATTTCGCGATGCTTTAACCAGATCAGTTCCTATGCGCAAACCATAAATATCGGGATATTTTTTTTGAAATGAATCTTGTGCAAATACAGTACTTGTACAAGCTATAAATGCACTAATAATAAAGCTGAATGTGCGCATTGTCGTTATTTGAAATTTCGTTTGTTAGTTTATAAATGCTCTGTATCCAAGTTGTTGCCGAGACACTTGTTGTTTTTACGGCATTAAAATCGTGAAAAATAGTTTTGTATCCACATGCTTTAGAAACATATAATGCTTCAGGTGTGTAGGTAAATTTTAACTGATCTTTTCTGAAAAGTGTATCATTATTTACTGTAGGAATGTACAAAACAAGATCCCAAACTGTTTCATTGGTATTTATTTGTAACGGAAGTTCTATTTTAGAGCGGTTTCTAAAAAACAGCGTATCATTAAAACCATTGGCAATAATTGCGATTTTTACAGCGGGTTTCAACGCTTCGGTATTTAAGCGGTCGTGTAAATTTATAACTACATTTGGCGTTACCGATTCGCCACCAGCACAAATATCGTCTTTTTCACAGGATGATAAACCTAATGCAAGCAACCCTGCAAACCAAATTTTTTTCATATAGTTTTTAATAGACCGTAAAAATACAAAATCATTTCGTAAAAAAAGCAGCTTTAAGCTGCTCTTCTAATTTATCTTTTTTCAAGTAAAACTACATTTTCTACGTGATGTGTCTGCGGAAACATATCAACCGGGCGTACGCGTACTACTTTGTACATTTCGTCCATTAAAGCTAGGTCACGCGCCTGTGTTGCCGAATTACAGCTCACATAAACTATACGTTCCGGAGCAATTTTAAGTATTTGTGCAACCACATCTTTGTGCATACCGTCACGAGGCGGATCGGTAATAATAACCTCGGGCTGCCCATGTTGTGCAATAAAAGCATCGTTAAAAACATTTTTCATATCGCCCACAAAAAACTCGCAATTGGTAATATTGTTGCGTTCGGCATTCACTTTTGCATCGGCAATTGCTTCAGGAACAGCTTCAACACCAATTACTTTTTTGGCGTTTTTCGATACAAACTGCGCAATGGTTCCAGTACCTGTATACAAATCGTAAACTAATTCATTGCCCGTTAAACCTGCAAAATCGCGGGTAATACTGTATAATTCATAAGCCTGATCTGAATTGGTTTGATAGAACGATTTTGCATTGATACTAAATTTCAATCCTTCCATTTCTTCCAAAATATAATCACGACCGTGGTAGCATATTACGTTTTGATCGTAAATGGTATCGTTCAGCTTGCTATTGATCACGTATTGAAGCGATGTAATTTCAGGAAAACGGTTTTTAAGGAAATCAAGTAACATTTCTCGTTTGGCTTTATCTTCTTTAAAGAATTGAATTAAAACCATTATCTCTCCGGTTGATGCCGTTCTGATCATCAACGTACGTAACAAACCGGTATTTTCGCGCGGATTGAAAAATTCCAGACCGTTTTTATTCGCAAAATCACGAATTTCATTACGGAGCGCGTTTGAAGGATCTTGCTGAAGATAACATTTTTTAATATCTAAAATTTTATCCCACATTTTCGGAATATGAAAACCAAGGGCATTTTCCTTGCCTAATTCTTCGCCCGATTTAATTTCATCATCTGTTAACCAACGTGCGTTAGAAAAAGAAAATTCCATTTTATTGCGATAGAAAAATTGTTCTTTCGATCCTAAAATAGGTTCAAATTGTGGTAATTCAATTTTACCGATTCTCTTTAAATTATTTTCAACTTCCTGGTGCTTGTATCCCAACTGAAATTCGTAACCCATGTTCTGCCATTTGCAACCACCACAAGCTCCAAAATGCTGACAAACAGGTTCAACACGTTGTGCAGATAATTTGTGGAAAGCGATAGCTTTACCTTCAAAATAAGCCTTACGCTTTTTAAAGGTTTGAACATCTACCACATCACCCGGAACAACATTCGGAATAAAAATTATTTTACCATCGGGAGCTTTTGCTACCGAAACGCCTTTTGCGCCTGCATCAAGGACTTCTACGTTTTCGAATACGATTTTATCGGTTTTTTTTCTTGCCATGGTGCAAAAATAATATAATGTTCGCAGAAATTTCTGCACCAACCGTTATTTAGATTGTTTATAAAATTAACCCTTAATGTTTTTAGAAAAGTTCTATTTTTAGTACCTTGCAGCTTTGGATGATTTCTCTCCGTCAAGAAGGAATGGCTTATTTTAAATTTATAAACTAATAATAATGAGTAGTTTATTAACAAGTAACGATGCAATTGCATTAGAAGAAAAATACGGAGCGCATAATTACCACCCGCTTCCGGTAGTACTTACAAATGGTGAAGGCGTTTATGTTTGGGATGTTGAAGGTAAAAAATATTATGATTTTTTATCGGCATATTCAGCAGTAAACCAAGGACATTGTCATCCTAAATTGGTTGAAGCTTTAACCAAACAGGCGCAACAGCTAACGTTGACTTCACGTGCATTTTATAACGATAAATTGGGTGTTTACGAAGAAAAAATAACCAAATTGTTTGGTTTTGATAAAGTATTGCCGATGAATTCTGGTGCAGAAGCTGTGGAAACAGCTATTAAACTGACCAGAAAATGGGCTTACGAAGTAAAAAAAATTAAGGAAGAAGAAGCGATAATCATTGTTTGTGAAAACAACTTTCACGGACGTACAACTACCATTATTTCGTTCTCTAACGATCAGGAAGCCCGTAAAAACTACGGACCTTATACCGAAGGTTTTGTGCGCATTCCTTATAACAACATTGAAGCTTTAAAAGAAGTGATAACCAACAAAAATGTTGCAGGATTTTTGGTTGAACCTATCCAGGGCGAGGCCGGAGTTTATGTTCCTGATAGTGGTTACTTGTCACAGGCTTACGAAGTGTGTAAGCAGAACAATGTATTGTTTATTGCAGACGAAGTACAGACAGGGATTGCACGTACCGGAAAAATGCTGGCGGTTGACCACGAAAACATTAAACCCGATGTGTTGATTTTAGGGAAAGCATTGTCTGGTGGTATGTATCCGGTTTCGGCTGTTTTGGCTGATGATGAAATAATGAATGTTATAAAACCGGGACAGCACGGTTCTACTTTTGGTGGAAATCCTTTAGCAGCAGCAGTTGCAATGGCAGCTTTGGATATTGTGATCGATGAAAAACTTGCTGAAAATGCTGAAAGGTTAGGGGCGATGTTCAGAGAACGTTTAACCGATTTCATTAAAACATCAAACATTTGTTCCCTAGTTCGCGGAAAAGGATTGTTAAACGCGATTTTAATTAATGATACCGAAGACAGCTATACAGCGTGGAATATTTGTTTGCGTTTACGCGATAACGGACTGCTTGCAAAACCAACGCACGGAAACATTATCCGTTTTGCACCTCCTTTAGTTATGAACGAAGAACAACTTTTAGACTGTGTTAGAATTATCACTGAAACTTTGAAAGAGTTTGAGAAATAAAAAAAGAGGCGAAAGCCTCTTTTTTTATTTCAATATCCTGTGCGGTTCAACCGGTTTGCTTGTATCAAAATGATAACGGTAAGTTCTTAATTTTCTGCTTAAATCAGCACCCAGACTCTTGGCTACATTTATCATTTTAGGGTTAAAATCACCGATCCACTGCATTTCGTATTCGGTGTAAGTTAATTTAGCATCCATGATTTTTTGTCCTTCGATCATCATAAAATTATCGACACCTTTTCCCTGCCATTCAGGAATCACCCCAAAGGCAATACCTATAATACGTGTACTTTTATTGAATGTTTTGTACCACAGAAATTTGAGTTTGTGAAAAAGATCGAATTTTCCATTCAAATGTTTAAAGTATTGGTTTAAATCGGGTAAATTCAACCAAAAGGCTACCGGTTCGTCTTTATAATACACAAACCAGACTATTTTAGGGTCTATAACGGGTTTCATGGTTTTAAAAATAATTTTTCCCTGTGACAAAGAAAGATCTTTGCCTGCGCCATGGCTTGCCCACGCTTTATTGTAAACGGTAACGAAATCGGCAACATACTTATCTAAATTTTTCATATCCAGATATTCTGCCCTGAAATTTTTGTCTTGGGCAATATGTTCGTGACGATCGTGCAGTTTTGGTTTTAATTGCTGATTTATTGCAACAGAAAAACATTCCTGGTTAAAGTAGGTTTTAAAGCCGTAATTCTCGAATAAATCAATATAATACGGAAAATTGTAGTTCATGTTGTACAAAGGTTCGTAGAAACCTTCAATCAGCAAACCCCACCATTGGTCACGTTCACCAAAGTTTATAGGACCGTCCATGGTTTCCATATCATGCTGTTTCAACCATTCCTTTGCTTGATCAAACAGATAGTTTGCTGCAGTTTGATCGTTAATACATTCAAAAAAACCAATACCGCCCACAGCAGCTTTTCCTTCGTATTTAGGATTCACAAAAGCAGCAATTCTTCCTATTATTTCATCGTTTCCGTTAAACAGAACCCAGCGAATGGCTTTACCGCCCCGTTTAAAAAGTTTGTTTTTTTCAAGATCGAACACTTTTTCAATGTCCTGATTTAAAGGCTGAATCCAATTTTTATCGTTCTGGTACAGTTTAACCGGAAAATTTAAAAATTGCTTGCGCGTTTTATTGTTTTTAACTTCTACTGTGTACATAACCGTGAATAATCAAAGCAAATGTACAAAAAGTTTACGAGGTTGATTTGCTTAAAAATCAGGATCAACCTTAAAAGTGACCCATTCTTTTGTTACCGGATGAAAAAATTGCAGCATATTGGCATGCAAGTGTAGTCTGTTGGCTTTTGTTCCATACAAATCATCGCCTTTAATTGGTGCATTTAAACCTAAGTTATGAGCCGAATGTACACGCAACTGATGCGTTCTGCCTGTAATTGGAAAGTATTGGATTCGGGTTGAATTTTCGGCTTTTGATAATACCTTGAATTCTGTAACACCCATTTTTCCGTAATCGTAACATACAATCTGCCGTGGTCTGTCGTCTAAATCAACTCGTAAAGGTAGTTCTATTTTGCCAAAATCGGTTGTAATTACACCATCTAACAAAGCAATGTAACTTTTTTTAACCTTGCGTTTTATAAACTGTTTTTGAAGATTTTCATGCGTGTCTTTATTTTTTGCAAGAACCATTAATCCGGAAGTTGACATATCCAACCTATGAACAATTAACGGACCGGTTGCCTGAGGATAGCGGTTTTTTATGCGCTGATAAACCGAATCGCTTATGTTGATGCCGGGGACCGACAAAAATTCTGCAGGTTTGTTTACCACAACAAGGTACGCATCGTCATAAACAATTTCCAAATCTTTATCTTTTGCAGGATTGTTTAAAAACGGGTTTTCGTCTACCTGTAATCCTTTTAACATATGATTTAAAATAGGTTCGCATTTTCCCCAACACGACGGATAAAACTGTTTGTGTTTGCGAACTTCGGATTTGGGCGATTGTCCCCACCAGAATTCTGCCAGCGCAATAGGCTTTAAATTTTTTTTGTAGGCATACTGAAACAGCTTGGGTGCGCAACATTCGCCAGCACCTGCAGGAGGCTGGGAGTGAAGTGCCGTTTTGAAAATATCGAGCAATGATTTTTCTTTGCTTTCGGCATTTAAAAAGGTATAGTTTGTAAAAAGCCAGTTTTGCAGCTCATTTGATTTTGTTTTACGTAGATCTTTTAATACTTGAATTTGATCTGTTAAGATAGAAATTTCTTTATTGATCGAATTTAATTCAGTTTCAAAATTACTAGTTAATTCTTTAAGTAAATATTTGTCGTACAAACTCTGCTTGATTAAATCAGCTTCAAATCGTTGATATTCATCAATAGAAAGTACTTCTTTTTTTAAGATACGATCTTGTTTTCTGATTTGTTTATTGATCTTTATCTTTTCTTTAAACGAATCGATTTCCTGTTTTGCAGTTGATTTTAAATCAGTTAGTTTTTCTTGAAAATCTTTTAAATCCACATTGTTTTCTAACGATTCAATTTCTCTGTTTATAGCATTTAGTTCTTCTTCTTTACGTAAAAAATAACCATTATCTGTAAGCATATCAAAAACAGGTGGTACAAAAAATGCAACCGAATTACTGTTTGCCAGTTTTCCTGAATAAGCAGCCAGAAAACCAATTTTGCCTTTATTCTCAACAATTAAAGCACCAAACATTTTACCAATAGGCAATAAATCTTTAGTGGTATCTAAACCAAAATTATGTTGCAGGCTGTGGTTGTTTTCTAAAAATAACTGTATTTGCTTTGCAGCTATTTCGCACAATGGGTGTACATCGTAATAAAACGGAAAGTTTAATTTTTTTGGTAATTCTATCTGAGATATATCTTCCTTAAATGTAAGAAAACATGGTATTTCGTTAGTTGATTCTATACTCATATAAAATGTCTGAATTGTGCAAGTATTTGCGCTTTTTTAAACGGTTTAAAACTACAATTAGCTGTATATTTGTACAAAATTAATAAGAAATGTCTTACGTAAGTAAAGTTTTAGATGGTACTTGTCCAAAATGTGGAAAAACCAAAGTTTTTAAAAAGAACGGAAATCCTTTTTTATTTAAAATGCCGGTTATGAATGACCGTTGCTCTGAATGCAATTACTCTTTTCACCGCGAACCCGGATTTTACTTTGGGGGAATGTATATGAGTTATGCTTTAACCGTTGCCGAAATGGTTGCCGTTTTTGTATTGGGGCTGATTTTTAACATGGGTTTTTTAAGCATTTTCGGTGGAGTTATTTTGGTTGTTTTGATTCTTTCTACGTTTAACTACCGGATGTCGCGTTTAATGTGGCTGAATTTATTTTTTAAGGAAGAAGATGAAATCTAAACCTTATGGTTCATTTCTATAGCTTTTTCTAAAATCAGAAGCTGTAATTTTAACATGTTTTTTAAACAGACGCGAAAAATAAGTATAATCTGTAAATCCTAAATTTAATGCTATTTCATTTAAGGTTTTATTGGTATAAAGCAATTGGCGTTTTGCTTCTAAAACAATTCGATTGGTAATAATATCGGTAGTTGTTTTCTGTGTAATTGACTTGACAATTCTGTTTAAATGTTTTTGAGTAATATTCAATAAATCAGCATATTCGCTTGCATATTTTTTTTGGGTAAAATGTTCGTCTACCAGTTTTAAAAATTTTGAAAAAACAGATTGATAGTGTCTTAACTCAGTAAAATTAATTTTACTTTGATGTTCTACAAAACGGTTCAGATAAATATAAATTTGTGTCAGATATGATAAAATAAGCTGCTTTTTTTTCCATTCATCTTTTATAGATTCAATTAAAAGTTTTTTAAAAAGATCTTCAATAATCTCACAATTATCAGCACTCAAATAAATACATTTATCAGAATAGTTCGATTCAAAAAAGGGAAAATCTTTAATGGAATTGTTTACATATGCCATTTCGTAAAAATCTTCGGTATGAAAAAAAACATATCCGTCTGCATCTTCTGAAAGATTCCAAGAATGAGTTTGCCCAGGATACATAAAAAACACCGATCCGGGCTTTACTTCGTATTTATTAAAATCAATTTCATGCGTTCCGTTCCCCTTTGTAAATAAAAAAATAGCATAAAAATTATGCTTGTGTGGCTTTTCAATTCTTGAATGGTGTAAAAGCAGATGATTAAAAATTGTATTTGCATAAAATGAATTTTCAGGCTTTAAATTTTTAAAATCATGAATTTTTAACAATTTTATTTCAGACATTTTTAAAATTTATTTGTGTAATCAATTAAATATCAATACATTTGATGTATTACAAAATTAAACTTTGTATTTCATATTTATTTAAAGATTGCCGAGGTTTCTTGGCAATCTTTTCTTATTTTTAAATAAAAATGAAAATCACAACGTTGTTTAAAAATTTACAGCCTTATGTAAAACCTTACCGAACATTAGTTACAGCTACTTTGTTGCTAACTTTAATAGGGTCACTTACGGCGCAAATTAATGCGTGGGTTTTACGTTATACGGTTGATGAACTCACTTTAATAATACCACAGCAAAATGCGTTACAGTTAGGTTTAAAATTACTTCTTTTTATTTCAATTGTATTAATTGGAAAAGAAATTTTAAATGCTTTTATAACTTTCGGTCAAAAATATTACGGTGAAAAACTAAGAATCTATATTTCAAAAGATCTGGCTCAAAAAATTATCGATAAAATTTTATCCTACCGTTTGTCTTTTTTTGCAGCAAACGATAACGAATCAGGCAGATTGCAAACCCGTATAGATCGCGGTATAGAAAGCTTAACACGGTTGGTACAAAACTTTTTCATAGATATTTTACCGCTTTTTGCCAATGCCATTGTAGCGTTGTTTTTTATGTTTCAGGCTAATTTTTATGTGGGTTTGGTTGGTTTGTGCATTGTACCTATTTATTTCATAGTTACCAAAAAACAAGCACAAAAATTAAGTGGATGGCGTAGAAATTTACGGGGCTTTCGCGAATCAAAATCACAGGGAATCATCAGTATCATAGATTCTATAACCGTTATAAAATCGTTCAACAGAGAAGATATCGAATCTAAAAAACAACTGCAACTGCAAAACGAATTAACGAATAACCAGCTTCAAACACGCAAAACCAGTTTCTTTTTTGACGGATTAAAGTCGTTCATAGAACAGTTTGGTGTGGTAGTAATTATAATTTTAACTGCATATTTTGTACTTATAGGCAATATGACTATTGGTACCATCATGTTTCATATTTTATTGTTTAACAATGTATCGGCTCCCATAAGGCAATTGCACAGAATTTACGATGAAATGAACGATGCCATGATTTATTCTGAAAGTTATTTTGAAATTTTAGAAGCAAATGAAGAAAAAGAAGCATCAGGCACCGTAAAGACCAATATGTTAAATGGGCATTTTAAATTGAATAACGTATCATTTGCCTATCCTAACGGAACAAAAGCACTGTTTGATATCAATATAGATATTCAACCCAATAAAATTACTGCTTTGGCAGGATTGTCGGGTGCAGGAAAAAGCACCATTATAAATCTGCTTGATAAATTTTACACACCTTCGTCTGGGCAGATTCTTTTAGACGGAATTCCGCTAGAAGATTATAATACCCATTTTTTAAGAGAAAACATTGGTTTGGTGCTACAAAAAAATCATATTTTTAATGGATCAATTGCCGATAATATTCGTTACGGAAAAGTAAATGCTACAGATGAAGAAGTAATTGAAGCAGCAAAAAAAGCCTATATACACGAGCAAATTATAAAACTACCCAATCAGTACGAAACAAAAGCAACTGCTTTATCGGGCGGACAGCAGCAGCGGATTGCAATTGCGCGAATGTTTTTAAAAAATCCTCCAATAATTTTTCTCGATGAACCCACGGCTAGCTTAGATGCCATTGCTACCGAACAGATTAAAAACAGTTTAGATGCCATTAAGAAGAACCGTACCGTAGTAATTATTTCGCACAGTATTTCGCAGATCATTGATGCCGATATTATTTACGCAATGAAAGAAGGAAAAGTTACCGAAGTAGGTAAGCACGAAGAAATTTACAGGCAAAACGGTGTTTACAAAGAAATTTTTGATGCAAGTGCCCGCAGTATGAATATTGAAAAAATTGCAAAAACCTATGATAGTTAATTAAATTTTACTTTGGCTTTTTTTCTGTACATTTATTAAAAAGTAGCTTTTATGAAAATTACCAAACCTGTAAAAATCATAGGCATCATAGCCTTGTCTGTATTATTGTTGGCAGTTGTAGTAAATGTTGCAATAAACCTCATTATTAAAAACCAGCTGCCTAAAATTATAGAAGATAAAAACGATACCGCCTATAATCTGGTTTATGACGATATGAGTTTTTCTATCTTCAGCAACAGTCTGTCTATAGAAAATGTGAAATTAACGCCAAAGAAGAATGCCAATATTAAAAAAGACATCGATTTTTTTGGTAAAGTACAACGCATAAGGGTAACCGGTGTAAATTTCTATGAACTTATAAAGAATAAAAACTTAAAAGCTTTCACTATTTCAATAATTGGTCCGGATATTACGGTTTTAAAACCGGCGGTTCGCGATACTCTTAAAAGTGAATCAAAGTTACCTTCGATTATCGATATCGATAAAATCAGTATTCAAAAGGCACATTTAAAAATGATGACTTCGGGAAACGATACACTTTTGCACGAAGTTTTTAATTTCAATTCAGAAATCGATGGAATTCACATGGGCGAATATACCGCTAAAAAAGATATTCCGTTTACCTACACCGATTACAGTTTTAAAATAGATTCCATTTATAGTGTAGTGAACGATCTGCAAATTGTTAAATCTGAAAAAATAGAAATAGATAAAGACAATATTTCCGTGAACAATTTCAGAATGTTGCCGTATAAATCGTCAAAAGAATTTAAACAGAATGCTACCGAAACCAATACCCGGATTTTGGTTGATGTACCAAAGCTTACCTTAAAAAATACCGACTGGGGTTACAGCAATTCGGATCTTTTTGTAAAAATCGGGACTATTTCTATCGACTCCATAAACGTAAAAATTTTAGATCAAAAACAGCAAACCGTTTTTCAGCAGGCAAAAAAAGATGCCGAAAAAGTGGTACAGCCTTTAATTCCGTTTCAGTTGGATGTTGATGAACTCGATATAAAAAAATCATCGTTTAATTCTTTGGGGATATTAGATATAAGCAACGTAAACATCAAAATTAAAAAGGTCTCAAACAAAGTAAAACAACATCTTTCAATAGAGGAATTCCAGTTGAACAATCCGCAGTTCGTACATGTTCCCAAACCAAATCCTTCCAAAAAAACAAGTGAACCAAGCAAACTGAACGATCTTATTTTAATCAATAAAGTATCGATAAATAATGCGCACTATATTTTAAAGGATAAATCTGCGAAATACAATAAACTAACCGTTGCCAACTTTAATCTTACATTGAACGATATTAAGGTAGATGATAAAACGGTGTTGGAAAAAGTACCTTTTATGTATAAAAATCCGGAATTAACAACCGGAAAAATCCATTTTGATACTGGTAAAGATTACAACATTTATGCAGGTGGAATTGTATTAAAACAGGTAAACGCATCGGTAAAGAGCTTTAAAATGGTTCCTAAAATAACACGTAAGCAGCATGCAGCCAAATTAAAGTATGCCCAAGATTACTACAATTTATCGGCAGATATCATAAATTTCAACAGTTTTAATTGGGGATTCGATGCACAGGAAGAGTTTTTTATAAAGTTTAAGGAAGTGGTACTGAACAATATGGATGCACAGATTTACCGCGACATAACGGTTCCTCTTAATCCGAAAGAAAATCATCTGTACAGTTACAGATTGCGTAATGTAGATTTTCCGTTCGAAATACAAACTTTAAAAATCAAAAATTCCAAACTTTCGTACGAAGAAGATACTGCAACGAGTACCAACCCTGGCAAGCTTACCTTTGCGAATTTTAATTTAACGGCATCGAACCTTTACAGCGGATACAAACGTTCAAGTGGACCAAAAACGCAGATATTTGTCAGCACAAAATTTATGCAGCAAGGCGATCTGGTAGCAAGCTGGCAGTTTGATATTATGGATAAATCGGATAAATTCAACATCAACGGCGATTTAAAGAATTTCCCGGCTCCAGCTATGAATCCGTTTTTAAAACCGTATCTCAAGGTACAGGCGAGTGGGAAAATAGATCGAATGTCATTTAATTTCAGTGGCAACAACGATACCGCGACCGGAGATTATGCCATGGATTTTAAAAACCTGAAAATGACCTTGTTTAATAAAGAAGATAAAGAACGTAAATTTTTAACGGCTGCTGCAAATATGGTGGTTCGATCGGATACCGACGGGTTTAAAAAGGTGGAAATAAAACCTGTTGACCGCACTAAACAAAAATCGTTCTTTAATTATTTATGGCTTTGCATTATGCAGGGCTTAAAACAAACCGTTATTTAAAAAATGTATTTTACCTTTGCAAAAACATTTCGTTAAAATGAAAACAATACTGATTACCGGCGCCAGTTCAGGAATTGGCTATGCAACTGCAAAAATTTTGGCTGAAGGAAACAGACTGATTCTTTGCGGAAGAAGATTGGAACGACTTCAACAACTTCAAAAAGAACTAACCGATACACCAACATTACTTTTAACTTTTGATGTAGCAGATAAAGAACAGGTTTTTAAAGCTTTTGATTCGATACCAACAGAATGGCAAAATATAGATGTACTGATTAACAACGCAGGAAATGCACATGGTTTGGCAAGTTTTCAAGACGCCGATTTAGACGATTTGGATGCCATGATCGATATAAACGTAAAGGGATTAATTTACGTAACCAAAGCGTGTTTACCTTTTATTAAAAAATCTGAAAATGCACATATTATAAATCTTTCATCTATAGCAGGCAAACAGGCATATACAAACGGAACCACTTATTGCGCATCAAAATGGGCGGTAGAGGCATTGACAAAAGGTATGCGTTTAGATTTTCTTCCGTTAGGAATTAAAGTTACAGGTATAGCTCCAGGTGCCGTTGAAACCGAGTTTTCTTTAGTTCGATTTAAAGGAAATGAAACACTTGCAGAAAATGTTTACAAAGGCTACCAACCTTTAAAAGCCGAAGATATTGCCGAAAACATTGCCTTTGCAGTAAACCAGCCAAAGCACGTACAGGTTGCCGATATTACAATTCTGCCACAAGCACAAGCCGATGCCACTACGATTTTGCGGAATAATTCTTAGTTGGTACTGTTTTTACGTTGTATGGTGTAGTTAA
>JBEBXJ010000003.1:0-68503 GCA_040391685.1 Paenimyroides baculatum | reverse complement strand
AAAACGGATTTAAAGGGAACGCCCAGAAAAAAAAATCCCGCTAGCGAACTAACGGAATTATGTTATCTACTTACCTATACCGTAATACTGGAATCCGATTTGCTTAAGTTCGAAAGGGGTTAAAACGTTTCGTCCATCGAAAATAAAGGCTGGTTCTAACATTTGGTTTTTAATGTCTATATAATTATACATCTTAAATTCATCCCACTCGGTAACAATTACTATGGCATGCGCGTTGTTAAAAATTGTTTCTGTACTATTATATATGTGTACTTTTTCTTGTAGCTGCTGTAAATTATCGCCAGTGATTCGTTCTAAATCGGTAAAAATCTGTTGTGCTGTAACTTTTGGGTCGTATATATGCAACTCGGCTTGTTCTTCGATTAAATAATTAGCGATATCGATTGCAGCAGATTCACGCGAATCGTTTGTATCTTTTTTAAAAGCCCAACCCAGCATCACAATTTTTTTTCCGGAAACGGTATTGAACATTTTTTGAACTACTTTTTGCGCGAAACGCTTTTTTTGGTAATTATTCATTAAAATCACCTGTTCCCAATAATCGGCAACTTCGTTTAAACCGAATGATTTAGCTATGTAAACCAGATTTAAAATATCTTTTTGAAAGCAAGATCCACCGAAACCAACAGATGCCTTTAAAAATTTTTCGCCAATGCGGGTATCTTTTCCTATAGCGAATGCCACCTCATCGATATCTGCTTCGGTAACTTCACAAATTGCCGACATGGCATTTATGGACGAAATACGCTGCGCTAAAAAAGCATTTGCTGTAAGTTTAGACAATTCGCTTGACCAGATATTTGTTGTAATGATTTTATCGTTACTTACCCAATTCAGGTAAATTCCCGTTAAAGCTGCTATTGCGTTTTTTCCTTCTTCAGTATGATAATCGCCTCCTATTAATACACGATCGGGATTCAACAAATCTGCAATTGCTGTTCCTTCTGCCAAAAATTCGGGGTTTGAAAGAATCTCGAACTTTACATTATTGTGCGATTGCTTTAAAATACTTTTTATGGTTGATGCAGTACGAACCGGCAACGTAGATTTTTCGACTACTATTTTATCTGTTGATGCAACACGGGCAATCTGACGGGCACAAAGTTCGATATACTTTAAATCGGCAGCCATTCCTTTACCTATTCCGTAGGTTTTGGTTGGCGTGTTTACCGATATAAAAATCATGTCGGACTGATCTATCGCCTCGTCTACATTGGTACTGAAAAACAGATTAACATTACGGGTTTTTGCAACAATTTCTGCCAAACTCGGCTCGTAAATAGGTAAAAGGTCTAAATCTTGAGAATTCCATGCGTTGATGCGTTCCTGATTAACATCGACAACTGTAACTTTTATATGTGGATTTTTTAATGCAATGACTGCCATTGTTGGACCACCAACGTAACCGGCACCAATACAACAAATTGATTTTATCATAAAAATATTTAATACCGCAGCACACTACTGCTTTAAAAAATCAAAAATAAGAAATGATTTTTGATTTAAAAGATTACAAACTACCTTCTTTAAAAATAAAAGGCAACAAATTTTTCACAGAGGGAGACTTAATAATCTCACCCGATTTTCCCATAAAATAAATTGGAATATCGCTTTTTTGTCGGTTTTCATATTCCAATAACGACTGTCTGCACGCGCCACACGGCGGAATGGGTTCCAAAATATCTTTCAAAGTCGATGAAGCTGAAATACATATACACACAATTTTATCAGTTGGATAATTTGCTCCAGCAGCAAATACCGCAGTTCGTTCGGCACAGAGACCCGACGGATAAGCAGCATTTTCCTGATTTGAACCTAAAACAACGGTTCCGCTTTTTAACAATACGGCTGCACCAACCTGAAATTTAGAATAAGGCGCATACGCTTTTTCGCGAGCATTAACAGCTTGTTGCATTAATTGTTTTACGTTTTGTGGTAATTCTTCTGTATTTGCAAAAGAATACAGTTTGGTATCTATAGTAATTGTTTTCATAAGCAGATAAAAAAATCCAAACGATTAGGTTTGGACTTTTGTTTACTATTGAATATAAATTAGTTTTTGTAATAATCTCTACCAAAGTTAAAGGTTAAAGAAAAACGCAAGGTATTTTCTAATGGATTTTGAACTTTACCCGTCGCTAGTAAATAAGAAACATCGATATTTACAATGTTGTATTTAAAACCGGCACCCAAAGTTGCAAATTTACGTGCACCTTTATCTTCTGCCTCGTTAAAATATCCTAAACGGAAAGCAAATGAGTTTTGATACCAATATTCAGCTCCTAAAGACCAAGTAAACTCACGCATATCTTCACCAAAACCTCCTGGTGCATCGCCAAATGATTTAAACATTCCCGAGAACCAACCTATATCACGGTATTCTTGTAAACGTGAATCAACAGTCTCTCCTGCATCTAATTCACCATTTCCGTTTGAATCAGTGAATGTAGGTTGTAAATTAGAAGGAACCATTAGTTTAGTTGTTTCTCCATAAACTGTTACCGTGTTGTAATTATCTAAAATAAAATCATAACCTAATCCTAAACGCAAAGTAGTTGGAATATTACTTGCATAATTCGCATCACCTGTATAACTGATTTTTGGACCCATATTCTGGAAATTGAAACCTGCACGTAATCTTCCTTCCGAATTACTCATTTGAATACGATCACTTTCATAAAAACCGGCTATATCAAAAGCAAACGTACTTGCACTAGTTTCACCATCGCCACGTAACTTTAAATTAGAACTTATATATCTTCCAGCTACAGCCAAACCAAAATTCTCGCCAAGTCTAAGTGTATAAGAAAAATCAACAGAAAATTCATTTGGCTTTTCTATACCTTGAAATTCTCCACTTTGATTAGTCAAATTAATTTCTCCCAACGTAAAATAACGTAAACTACCTGCAAGTGCACTACGTTCGTTAACACGATTATAATAACTTACCCCCATTAACGATATATCGCTTGCAATTTTAGACATATATGGTGTATATGACAATGCAAAACCTTGCTGTTTTTCAGCAAACACATACTTTGCAGGATTATAGAATTGCGAAAAAGCATCTGCCGTAGTTGCAACCCCCATATCACCCAACGCACCTGAACGTGCATCTGGGGATATTGTTAAAAAAGAAACACCTGTTGTTATTGCTGGATTATATTCTAGCGGATGTCCTGCCGGAACAGGTAACTGCTGTTGCGCAAATGTTGAATTTACCGCAAACAAACTAACAACTGCTATTGAAATTTTTCTCATGTATGTTTTATTATATTGAACAAATATAAAAATTTGTTTTTAATTAGATTTGTTAAACTATAAGATTACTAATTTTTCAATTTTCTCTGCCTGTTGACCTGAAACGGTTGATTTTACTTTTAAACGATAAATATACACGCCTTTACCAATTCTTTCACCAAAATCATCACGTCCATCCCATTTTATATCTTTTGATAAAATTCCGTCTGAAACTATTGTCTGATTGATTGTTTTAACGATTTTACCAGATACCGTTAAAATTTGAACTTGTGCTTGTAATGTTTCATTAGGACGGTTGTGTTGAAACCAGAACTCGGTATAATCTACAAACGGGTTAGGATAATTTAAAACTCTATCTAAAACCAAACCTGTATCGGCAGCCACTACAAAGTCTAACGTTGCAGTTGCCAAATTATTGTACACATCCCAACCTTTAAATGTAATGGTGTGCAACCCTTCTTTTAAATTGCTGAACGGATAGTTCACGAAACCTTTTGTGAAATTATTAGGTTCGGTTTCGTAAAACTCATTCATTACTATAGGATTGTTTTCATCACCATCTAAAATAGCCACCATATCGTGACCAATTCCACTGGCTGTGTTCATGCCATTTTCGTCTTCTAAATGCGCCAAAAACAAAGGTGCGTTATTAGTAATTCCACCCGAAATAAACGTTTCATCGTTCATAAACAATTTAATCTGCGGCGGTTTATTGTCTTCGGCTGCATTCTCATTAACACCACCAATTTTAATTGTTGTGTTAGCACCTGTATAATCATCTAAAACAGCTGCTTCTTTAACTGCGTAAAAACTAGCTTTACCCTCGCCTACTGCAATTTTAATATCCTTTGGAACAACAAATTCGATTTCGAAAACACCGTTTGTTACCGATGCATTTCCACGAAAAACGGTTTCGCCTAAAGTAGTAAAGGTCATAGGAGAACCTACACCATCGTTTACCAAAGTTGTTTTTTCCTGATTTTTATCGAACATTTGAACCGCAAGATTTCCACTGAAGTTTGAAATTAACTGACCAGCTTCTGTAGTAACCTGTCCCTTTAATTTAACTCTGTCTAATGCACGTAAACTTCCTGTAAAATTTTCAATAGGTTCTTCGTTAACATGCGTGATGATAATATTTGGTTTTGGCATTGCTAATTTTAAAGCAGGATCGCCAATAAAGGCAATCATACCTTGTTCCCTAACATTATCATTTTTCATATTCATCAAAGCTTCTGCCATTGTAAGATCAGGCAATGTATTCTCATAATCAAACAACCATTTTGCACCGACTTTTGTCGCCGTTTCTGCACTAGTAATACCAATTTTACGGGTTGTTGCAAAAATAGCAATGGCACCCGATTTTTCCCGTAAATATAAATACTCGCCACCCGATTTCTGCGTAGGATCATCGAAACGCGTAAAATCACACGTCATAA
Organism: Paenimyroides baculatum; assembly: GCA_040391685.1. GTDB lineage: Bacteria > Bacteroidota > Bacteroidia > Flavobacteriales > Flavobacteriaceae > Flavobacterium > Flavobacterium baculatum_A. Next base: position 63,782 of record JBEBXJ010000003.1, on the reverse strand, counting down.
TAACAAACAATGGATATTTATCTACATTAGTTAATTTTTCAATATCAGGAATTTCAAAATAACGTTCACCTCCCAACCCTGTTGCAGAACCATGCCCTAAATAACTTGCAACTAAACTTCCATTATTTATTCCGCTTAAAAAGTCTTCTTTAGCTTTAGGATATCTTGGTCCACCCGCTACAACTTGTTGTTGATACGAATCGGCAATAATCTTCTTTACATTAAAATATGGCTTGCTTGCCACCAATTCATCAGCCATCTGGTTAATAGCAATTTGCAAACTATCGTCACTTATACTATCAACATCATCTGCAAGTAAGGTGTATACATTTTTCCATCTGCCGGCATTATCCTTGCTTAAATATTTTTCTATTTTATTGATCATTGCATTGGCTTCCTGTACGCTTGTAACAGGCATTCTTCCTATTGCAACATCAATTCCTTTATAAGTATCGGTAGTTAAAACTACCCCTGGTTCATCTAACAAAACATAAAAATCATCGGTTGCAAAGGTGCCCCAATCATTAAAATTTTGGCTTGAGTTAGGTGATAAATTATTTTGAAGGTAATGAAAAATTGGAACTACGTTTGAAGATGAATCGAAATAATCTGTTGAAGCATCGCCAAATAAATTTACAAATTTTAAGGTTTGATTGCCTGCAAAATACACATAACGTATAAAGTTACGAATAGCCACGATATCTTGCTGTCCCGATGAAAATTCGTTATAAATGGCATCTAACGGAACAACTTTCACATTTAAATTACTTTTTGTTCTGTGAAGATTTGCCAAACGGTTTGCTGCCGAAACCAAATCGTTTCTGGTAATAATTATATAATCTACATTACCATCTGCTAAAATAGTTCCTTTTAAATTTTGATTGACAACTTTAGGATTCGGAGCATCTGTAGGTAGAAAAACATCGTTTTGATCAACCGCTACAAATTCTCTTAATTCACCCAAAGGCATTTTAAAGGTTAACGTACCGGCTGTGTTGGGTTTAAAAGTAGGATTGTATCTATCGGTAACATCCCAAACCTGCGTTATACTCTGCGCATTGGTTATTTGAAAACTACCTACCCCAACTTGAGAAACGGCATCAATAAAATTAAATTTAAACTGTTTATTATGCCCTGTTAAGTGTTTATAATAATCAATGGCTACAAAATCTAAAAATCCACGTGCAGAAGGAACTCCGTTATTATTAAAAGTGATATTAAAGCTGTTCGTTTCGCTATTCAAATTCATCTGATGTGAGAAATAGCCTTCGTTGGCTAATATACTACTTGCTTTTTGATTAATAGACTTTGTGCCTATTTGCTGATTGTTCAATGCAATATTAAAGAACGACTGATTTTGAGAAATAGCTGCTACATTTATACCAATAGTTGCCGGTTTAGAAGAATTTAAAAAAGGAGTTTGCAACACAACGCCTTTATCAAAGCTTTGTCCAAAGTTCTCACCAAATGTTTTTCGGCTTAACTGCACAATGTTCTCTATGTTTTTTTCGTCAAACACCCGTGCCAAATAATCATTGTAAGAAACCGTTGCTGTTCCTGCAGGCTCAATGTATGTTTGCATACGTTTACCAGCTGTACCGCCATAAGTTACGTAATAAAAAGCATCGTTACTGTATAGATTTAAATGTGTAGCATTTTCTGCGCTCCACCCTTTTGTACCAACGGCATAAAAAAGCGCATAATCGTTATCATTTAAAATACCGTCTTGTTCGCCCTGAAACTGAATAGCAACCTCAGGCAAATCAAAATGTAGGTTTTTACTATTTTCAAGCGGTAGCATATCACCGCCATACCCATAAACTTTAATTGTTCGTGGATCAACATCATTCGGAATACCTAATTTAGCAAAGAAGTTTCGATCTAATCTATAAACTCCTGTTTCGTTAACCTTGAACTTATACCAATTGCCTTGCGTTAAAACCGAATTTTCTTCATTAAAATCCCTAAATCTTACATTATTTTCTTTAGCACCAAAAATTTCAAATACAATATTAGTAACTTTACTATACCCGTTTGCAGTTTTAATAATAGGATTAAAGTCTATTATTGCAGATTGTACGCCCTTTGTAATATAAACGCGTAATTTAGGATCGATCTGTGAAGGAATGTTTTTAGGATCGATATCTTTATACTTTGAAATATCAATAGCTTGCAGGTTTTGAGAAACAATTCGCACCTGATCTCCCTGTACATTATTGATTAACGCATTCGCACGAATAATTTTTTCGCTTGAATTATATTTAAAATATTCATGTTGGAAACTTGGTAAAAAAAAGCTTTCAGCACTACTTATTGTAAAGGTTTGGTCTGTCCATTGAAGTTGAACATCTTTAGTTTGGGCATTTACAGTATAAAAACCCAAAAAAGTTAAAACGGTTAACAGTCTTTTCATTTATATAGAAAATAAACATCTATTAATATTTGATAAAAATAATTAAAATAATTACATTAAGTAGTAAAACGTATAGCAAGACTTTAATATTTTTCATTTTTTAAGTTTTTTTTAAATATTTTTAATTTTAATATTGTTAATCAAAAGCTAATTATTATATTGCAACGAAATTTATTACCTACTTTAACAATGAAGATTAATAAAATTATGACACTACAATTGATAGCTGTAATGGCAGCGTCGATTGGACTAACAAGTTGTGGAAACAGTAATGCCACGTCGTCTTCGGCAACCGGCTGGAAGATCAACGACAAAAAAGGTGGTTTCCAATATAACACGTCATACGATGGCACCGAAGTTCCTTACGGAATGGTTGCTATTGAAGGGGGTACATTTACAATGGGACGCGTACAAGACGACGTTATGGGCGAATGGAACAATAGTGCAACACAGCAATATGTACAATCGTTCTTTATGGACGAAACCGAGGTTACCAACCTTATGTACACAGAATATCTGTCTTGGACTAAAGCTGTTTATCCACCAACAGAAGCAAGATACCGTCAAATATACTCTTCGGCGTTACCTGACACTTTAGTATGGCGCAATCAACTAGGTTTCACTGAAACTTTAACAAACACATATTTACGCCATCCTGCTTATGCAAACTACCCTGTAGTTGGTGTTTCGTGGGTGCAGGCAAACGATTTCTCTAAATGGAGAACCGACCGTGTTAACGAGTTAAATTTAGAGCGTGCAGGCTATATCGCTAAAAACGCTAAGACAGATAAGGTATACGGTGAACAATCATTCTCTACAAATACTTACTTAAATGCACCAAGTAAAGCTTATGCCGGTAACGACAGTATTGTTTTTAAAGGTGTTAAAAACCGCGCAAAGGCTGGACAAAATGGTGTTTATGCAAAAATGGAATATGGTATTATTTCAGCTGAATTCCGTTTACCAACAGAGGCAGAATGGGAATATGCTGCTAGCGTAAGAAAATCTGACCGCGTTTACAACAACCAACAAGGTAGAAATAAATACCCTTGGGGTTCTGACGATGTACGTACAAACTCACGCAGATCTAAAGGAGATTATTTAGCAAACTTTAAACAAGGTCGTGGTGATTACGGCGGTATCGCAGGATGGTCTACTGATGCCGGTGAAATTACTACAGCAGTAAAATCATTCCCTGCAAACGACTGGGGATTGTATGATATGGCTGGGAACGTTGCGGAATGGGTTGCAGACGTTTACCGCCCTGCAATTTCTTCTGAAGTTAACGACATGAACTACTTCCGTGGTAATGTTTACAACAAGAGTGTTATTGGTCCAGACGGAGCCGTACAAGTTGTAAGCACAAACATTGAATATGATACGTTACCAAACGGAAAACTACACCCACGTGCATTACCTGGTGAAGTTCAAAAAGAAGGTGTTGGAACAGAAGATACTTTCTTAAGACGTAACTTCCAAGGTACTAACAGTATTGCATACAATGATGGTGATACTTTTGAAAAAGTAGGACAACAACAATCAAGAATGTACAATTCACCACAAAATACTGCAAGTTATGATACTGAAGGTAATTTGACTTATACATTAGATGATGCTGCAAGAACAAGTTTAATCAACAACAATTCACGTGTTATTAAAGGTGGTTCTTGGAAAGACAGAGCCTATTGGTTAGATCCTGCAACGCGTAGATTCATTGATCAATATTCAGCTTCAGATTTCGTTGGATTTAGAAATGCTATGACCAAAGTAGGTAATACTAAATCTAACAGCAAGAAAAAAGCAAGAGGTTAATAAATTTTCATTATATATAAAGTAACCTTAATAAATAAAAGAGTCCTAGTTGATTATTAAACTAGGACTCTTTTATTTTAGACAGAAATCACATAATCTTTTTAACTTCTTAAAATTTTAGGATTTTTTTCTGCTTTAATTTGTGATATATCGTAGTTAGCAAATGCATTAAGGTAAGATTTAATGTTTGTACCGTATCCATCAACAAAAGATACATTTCCGTTAGATCGTAAAAAATCTTGAACGGAACCTGCACCACCTAAATGTGCTGCCGCTATCATGCCAGATTCTGTAATTAAAATTCCACCAATTGTTTTACCTGCATACTTTTTAATTTCACTGCGTAAAATCCATTTATTTTTCTGTAGGTAGGCAACAAAAGCTTTTTCCTGTAATGCGGGATTGTTTAAAAAATCTTTTGTATTCTTTAAACCGATATATTTAAGGGTTCCTTTACCAAACTGGTATTTACCCATATATCCGTAAGAATTAACCGATTTATAATCTCCCCCTGATTCTCTAACTGCCAATGCCTCCTTAAAATCAATAAATGAATTGGTTGTTTCAATAGAAAAATCGGCTTTATTTAAAGCTTCATTTATATCACTTAATGTTACTTCTATTTGGGGGAGGTTATACGCTAAAGGTTCACTAACCTTATAATAATCGTTTGTTATTAAAGTCTTTTCAATACCTTTGAATGCCATAGTTATTAAAGCAATTGCACTGGCAGCTACAATAAAATAAGAACATTTTTTTATCATTCAATATCATTTCTCAAACACTGTCACTATTTGAATTCCGGAAGCAAAGGTACAAATAAAATTTTAAACAATTGATTTACAGAGTTTTTATAAGATTTCATTAACAAGTCACCATAAAAAACAAGGGCTTACAATTACATGTAAACCCTTGTTTTTATAATATTTGAAAAAAAATTATTTAAGTAATTCGTATTCAAAAACAGGATTACCTCTTTCTCCCACATCATTTGTTAATGCCATAAATTTCACTTTAAATACATTTCCATCTACGTCTTTAATAATGTAGAAACGATCATCCTTAATACTTGGTTGTGAGGATGGACCTCCACCATTTCTCCATGTATCTCCAATAACTCTTTGATCTGTAGCTGATGTTGTGAATTTACCTTCTTCTACATTAGCTTTTGAAAATGCAGTAAATTCAGAAGCTAAATTTGCAGCAGTTGACTGTACCATATAAACCTTTGTACCACCATGAACATTTGTTGTGATAAAATCGGCAAAATAATACGTGATTTGATCTTGTCCGTACGGATAGTAGTTAGTAAAGCCTGTGAATACTAAATCCCATTGTTTTTTAGCTGGTTGAGCTGCTACTTCCTGACCTGAATTTAAATTTAAAAAGGTAAAATTAAAATCTGCCTTTTTTGAAATCTTAACTGTTTTATGAGTTGTATCTGCTAAATCTGCATAGTCCACAACATAATCATTACCATCTCTTGTAATTCTTACTTTTTTCCATCCCCGTGCATTTCCGTCTAAAGCAACAGATCCCGGACTTGGTGCAGTTGTACCAACTTCAAAACCCATATTGACTAAATACACGTAATTATCACTAGCTGTTGCAGAAATTTCTGCTATTGCTGTTCCAATTCCTGCGCCGTTTCCTGTTAAAATACCTGTTGGGTCATCCACATATCCCCAGCTTGCCATTGTACTATAACCTACTGCAACAGCATCGTCTTTAGTTTGAACAGCGTCGATATTAGTAGTTTCTAATTTTTTAACAGCCATTTTTATAGAACCATTAATGATTACTCTAAAATCAGAACCTGTAGAAAAACCTAAATCCCAAGTATCTCTTTTAACACCTGTTTGTGTATTTGCGCTTAAATCTACATATACCTGATTTGGTTGATTTGGTCCACCTACTTTAGCAGCAACTGTACCGCCATCGACCGGTTTTACAATTATTGGATCACTTGGTGTATTGTTATCATCTGAACAAGATGCAAAAACAAAAGAAGCTAATGCTAAAATGAAAATTGATTTTTTCATATCTAAAAAAATATTAATTAAAATTTAAATTATATGTTAACTTGATAAAATAACTACGTCCGTATGCCAAAAGTAGGTTTGATTCTACTGCATGTCCTCCACCTTCGTTGAATCTTGTTTGATTCACATCACCAACATTAAAAAGGTTTCTTGCTCCTAACGTTACTTCAAATTTATTATTCCAAAAACCTTTACGAATTGAAACGTCTAGCCAACTGTAAGAATCTATTTCAGAAATCACATACTCATTACTACCAATTACCCATTGAGGTGTTTTACCAGTAAATTTATAGTATGCCGCAAAAGTTGTATTCCATTTTGGAACAAAATATGATAAATTACTATTTAAGCTATATGCAAATAAAAATTCATCTGATGTTTTAAATTTAGCATTGTCTATAACTTGCGAAATCCAAGTAAAAGATCCATTTAAATTAAAGTTCCAATTATCAAACTTATATTGATTGGTTGTAGAAATATTAATACTTTTATACTTACTAACATTTATATATTGGTACATAGGTGTGGCTCCCATATCTCCAATATATGCGTCAGTTATACGATCATCAATATCATTCATACTAAACATTAAATGATTTGACAGCATTGAAGTTTTAAAACTTGTTATCTTTTTAATACTTGCTTCAAAAGATGTGCTTGTTTCTGGTATTAAATTTTCGTTTCCAACAAAATAGTGTCCGTCAAAAATGTTACGGAAATAAAGTTCTTGAAAATCTGGTGTTCTGTAAGATCTTCCTAATGCTGCACGAGCTTCAAAACCATTATTCAATAAATATCTTCCTCCTATAGAGTAAGAATATTGATTATCAAACATTGACTGAAAAGAATATCTAACTCCTGGACGTACTGAAAAACGATCGTTTACTTTAATTTCAGATACTGCAAAAAAATCGTAATTACTTATTGTTTCGTTTACATCTTTCTTTTTGTTCAATTCCGCATCGACAACAGAAAAACCTTTATTGCTAACAATTTCGTATCCTAATTGAAGATTATAAGTTTTGTTATTAAAAAAATTACTAAATGTTCCAGTAGAATAAAGCACATCCATTGATTGATCTTTCAATCTTTCATTACGGCTTTCTAAATCATGTGTTATATTATAACGAAATGTTTCTTCTTCTCGTTTCTGCATTTGATACGATGCAGAAACATTAAAATTAACCTGATCGAAAATTTTACCTGAAGCGTTTAAGTGATTATATAGTCTATTAGTAAAGTAACGCTCATCGTCACTATATTTATAAGCACCTACTGTTTCGTTATGACCTGAATCTACCGTAGGATGAAAATAGTCTATTTCTTTAGTTAAGTATTCAAATTTATAAAACAAACGTAAATTATCTTTTCTATAACTAATTAAAGCATTTGGTTGTATTTGTTCTGACGGATTCCATTTATAACCACGCTTTCCATCATTAAAGTTATGATAAGGTCCTAACTGCCCCCCTAAATATCCTTGAAAATCAATTCTATTTACTCCTAATGTTGCAAACCAATTATCGCTTATATTGTGATTTATTTTTATATTTTGAATATGTTTTCCTTCTTTAAAAAAACTAAACTCATTACCAACGGTTTCTTCTTGAGATATTAATTGTACTTCCCATTTATTATTTGACGATTTTTTGGTAATAATATTTAAAATCCCACTTACAGCATTTGCACCGTGGGTAACGCCCATTGCGCCTTCAATAATTTCTATCTGCTCAACATCATTTAAACTAATTTGACTGATGTCTGTATTATTTCCTAATCCGTTTTCATTGACTATAGGTACATTATCTATTAATATTTTAAAATATGCCGAACCTAAACCAAACATTGATACTGTTGATCTACCCGAACGCCCACTTGGCGCTACCGTTATATTTATATATTGATTTAAAACATCACTTAAAGTAACAGCTCCTAAATTTTGAATATCTTCTTTAGAAATTACACGAACGTTATTTATAGCCTTTTTCAAAGATTGTGGTTCAATCTGTGATGTAATTACCAGCTCTTCTAATTTTGTATCATCACCCCTTTGTTCTAATGAATCAACCTGCGCACTCATTACAAATCCATTCGCGCAACACAAGAAAAAAATTAAAGACTTAACTCTCATTATTTTTATTTATTCTAAAATTAAATAATGACGCAAATATATTAAGTTATTTTTATTTATTCTAAATAAATTGCTGTTTGTGAAAAAAAAATTTATTTTTGCAACACTATTAAAACGTTAAATATTTTATTAAACCCTGATTTATGAAAAAAATTTTCACAGTACTTACATTGGCATTAGTTGTTGCCAGCTGCAATAAAAAAGATAATACCAAAACAACCACTACAGAAACAGATACTGCTGTAACAGAAATTAAAACAGACCGTATTGTTTCTTTGAACGGAGCTGTAACAGAAACTTTAGCTTCTTTAGATGTTGCCGGAAATATTGTTGGTAGAGATGTTACTTCTACATATCCTGCCGATTTAAAAGCTACCGATTTAGGTCATGTACGTTCTATTACAGCAGAAAGCATTCTGGCATTACAACCAAGTGTGGTTTTTGGAACAACTAAAGATGTGAACCCAAATTTAAACGAACAGTTAAAAAAAGCAAATATTCCTTTGGTATTAATTGATCAAGAATACAGCATAGACGGAAGTAAAAAATTAATTACCGAAGTTGCTACCAAACTTAAAAAAGACAACTATCAACCTTTAATAGATAACATTACAAACAAAATGGCTACCGTTAAAGCATTTGACAAGAAACCTAAAGTATTATTTATTTACGCTCGTGGTGCAGGGAACTTAATGGTTGCAGGTCAGGGAACTCCTTTACACAGTATGATTGAATTAGCAGGTGCAGAAAATGCTGCTGCTGCTTTAACAGATTTTAAACCTTTAACTCCGGAAGCTTTATTAACTACAAACCCAGACGTTATTTTAATGTTCGATAAAGGTTTACAAAGTTTAGGTGGTATTGACGGTTTATTGAAAATTGAAGGTATTGCTACAACAAAAGCAGGTAAAAACAAAAAAGTTGTTACTATGGACGGACAGTTCCTTTCTGGTTTTGGTCCGCGCGTAGGCGACGCTGTTGTAGAATTACATAATAAATTGCAATAATGAAGAAAAAAGTTGCTGTTTACAAAGTCTCGTTCTTTATTGTTTTACTTGTTGCTTTAGTAACGGCATTATATCTAGGTGCTTATGATTTCAGCCAATCGGTGTTTGAAATTGTAAGCACCTATTTTAATACAAACACACACACAGCCGATTCTTTTGTATTGATAGAATTGCGTATTCCGCGAATATTAATGGCAATTTTAACCGGCGCTGCACTGGCAATCAGCGGAACAAGTTTACAGGGATTGTTTAAAAATCCGCTAGCATCACCCGATTTAATCGGTATCACTTCCGGTGCAGTCTTATTTGCCGCTTTAACCATTGTTTTCGGATCTGCGGTAATGCACCTGCTACCTGCTTTTTTTCGCTATGTTTTATTAAGCATCATGGCGTTTTTAGGTGCATTGTTAACCATGTGGTTTGTTTACAAAATGGCAACATCAAACGGTAAAACACATATTTTAATTTTATTGCTGTCGGGTGTGGCAATTACGGCATTAACAGGTGCTGTAACCGGTTTTTTAACTTATATTTCTACCGAAGAAGAACTGCGAAACATCACTTTTTGGTCGTTAGGTAGTTTAGCCGGATCAAATTGGTGGAAAGTGTGCTTGGTATTCATTGTAGTATTAATAGGAAGCATTCGTTTATTATCAAAAGGTAAAATTCTAAATGCTTTAATGCTGGGTGAAAAAGAAGCTGCCCACTTAGGTTTTGATATCGAAAAAACCAAACGCGAAATCATCATTATTGTTTCACTAATGGTAGGCTGCGTAGTGGCTTTTAACGGAACAATTGGCTTTGTCGGTCTGGTGGTTCCTTATATTTTAAGATTTGTTTTTAATTCTAATTACAATATTTTACTACCTTTATCAATGCTTTTAGGAGCGGTTGTTATGTTAATTGCCGATACTATTAGTAGAACTATTGTGGTTCCTGCCGAGTTACCAATTGGTATTTTAACGGCAATTATGGGTGCGCCTGTCTTTATTTCGATCTTAATTAATTATAAAAGAAAATTAAAATGATACAAATTCACGATTTAAACTTTCAAGTTAAGGATCGATTTCTTTTAAGAAACATTAATTTAGAGATAAACAAAGGAGAACTAATTGCCATTGTAGGACCAAACGGAGCTGGAAAATCGACATTCTTAAGCTGCGTTGCAAACGAAATTCAATATAAAGCCAAACATTTTACTTTCAAAGATAAAGATGTTAAAAGTTATAAAAGAAGCGAAATTCCGTTGCACAGAGCCAAATTCTCTCAACATCAGTCAAACGAAATCAACTTAAAGAACGAGGAAATCGTTTTAATGGGGCGTTATCCTTATTTTAAAACCGAGGCCGATTTAAGTGACCTTGAAATTGTAGAAAAGTGGATGACAAAAACCGAAACCAGTCATTTAACCGATCGCGAATACGAACAACTTTCGGGTGGTGAAAAACAGCGTTTGCATTTAGCACGCGTTTTTGCCCAGCTTGAAAACAACATCGAAAACAAACTGCTTTTGTTAGATGAACCCTTGAACAATCTTGATGTGGCACATCAGTTTAAAACGCTTCATTTAATTAAAGAATTCACACAGCAAAACAATTCGGCACTGGTTGTTTTGCACGATTTAAACATTGCCTCTCAATTTGCAGACCGATTAATTTTAATGAACAAAAGTTCTATTGAAATGTTCGATGAACCCAAAAAAGTACTTACACAAGAACGTATTTCGCGCGTTTATCAGTATCCCTGTATCATTACACCTCATCCTGAAAATCAACAACCAATTATATTATTCGGATAAATTTAATCAACATGAATACAATTGAAAATTTAAAAACCCAATGGGACGCGCTTAAGCAAGAGCAACCTCATTTAAGAATACGCAATGCCGCGCAAAAACTGGGTGTTAGCGAAATGGAATTATTGGCAACAAACATTGGCAACAACGTAACGCGTTTACGTCCGGAATTTAAAGAAATACTTGCCGAAATAGAATCGTTAGGTAAAGTAATGGCTTTAACCCGTAACGAAGAATGTGTACACGAACGTAAAGGTATTTATGCAAATGCCGATTTTTCTAATCCGCACGCAGGTTTGTTTGTGAACGAAGATATCGATTTAAGAATTTTCTTATCACACTGGAAAAAAGCATTTGTGGTTATTGAAGAAAATGCACGCGGAACATCAAGAAGCATTCAGTTTTTTGGAAAAGATGGCGAAGCAATCCATAAAATATTTTTAACTGTCGATAGCAATGTTGATGCTTTTAAAGCTTTAGTTGAAAAATACAAAAGTGAAGACCAGCAACCATTTGAAACATCGGAAGCTTACGAGTTAAATTTAGACGAAAAACCAGATAATGAGATCGATGTAGAAGGCTTTAAACAAGCTTGGTTAGACCTTAAAGATACGCACGACTTTTTTATGATGCTTCGTAAATTTGGTGTTAGCCGTACACAAGCTTTACGTTTGGCTCCGTCTGATTTTCATGCAAAACAGATTTCTAAAGACGGAATCGTTACCATGTTAGAAGAAGTTGCTAAAGAAAAAACACCAATCATGGTTTTTGTAGGCAACAGAGGAAACATTCAGATTCATACAGGTCGCGTACGCAAAACAATGTGGCATCAGGAATGGTACAACATTATGGATCCTGATTTTAACCTGCATTTAGACATGAGCAAAATTGCACAAACCTGGGTGGTACGCAAACCAACCGAAGACGGTGTAGTTACTGCAATTGAAGTTTTTAACGAAATGGGCGATATTATTGTGCAGTTCTTTGGAAAACGCAAACCGGGAATTCCTGAACTCGATGTTTGGAGAGAAACAGTTGAGAAATTGAATTAATACAAAAGACCTATCAAATGATAGGTCTTTTTTCTTTTACTATATTTTTATTCCTCTAACTTTGAAGAAAGCTCAAACCAGCGTTCTTCTTTTTCTTCTAAAGTTTCTATAATTTTTTGCAATTCTAAACCTTTTGCAATCATGTCGTCATCAGAAACGGTCCCATTTGAAAAATCATCTTCAATCTGTTTCTTTTTGTATTCCAGGTCTTTTATTTCACGTTCAATTTTAGAAAACTCTTTCTGTTCGTTGAAATTCAAACCACTTTTTTTAGGCTGATTGTCTTTCCAATTTACCTTTTCTTTCGGTGTATCGTCTTTCACAGGTTCAGCAGAATCTTCGTAAATTCTAAAATCGGAATAGTTGCCCGGGAAATCTTCAATCTCTCCTTCGCCCCTAAACACAAATAAATGATCTACAATTTTATCCATAAAATAACGGTCGTGCGAAACTACCAGCAAACATCCGGGGTAATCCAACAAAAAATTTTCCAACACATTTAATGTTACAATATCCAGATCGTTAGTAGGCTCATCTAAAATCAAAAAGTTCGGATTTTGAATTAAAACCGTACACAAATACAGTCGTTTTAATTCGCCACCGCTTAATTTCTCTACAAAATCGTGCTGTTTTTTACGATCGAACAAAAAACGTTCTAACAACTGCCCTGCCGAAATAGTTCTGCCTTTTGTAAGCGGAATATACTCGCCGTATTCTTTAATGATATCGATAACTTTTTGCTCAGGCTTCGGATTGATACCGCTTTGCGTGTAATACCCAACCTTAATGGTATCGCCAATAACCACTTTACCGGAATCGGGCTGAAGCGTTTGTGTCAGGATATTTAAAAAGGTTGATTTTCCCGTTCCGTTTTTACCGATGATACCAATGCGTTCACCTCGATTAAACAGATAATCGAAGTTTTTCAGGATTACTTTGTTTGGAAACGACAACGAAACATTGTGCAGTTCAATGATTTTTGAACCCATTCGTTCCATATTGATCTCCAACTCTAACACATGGTCTTTACGGCGCGAATTGGCTTTTTCTTTAATTACATAAAAATCGTCTTGACGAGATTTTGACTTGGTGGTACGTGCTTTTGGCTGGCGGCGCATCCAGTCTAATTCTTTCACAAAAAGGTTCTTTGCTTTATCGATCGATGCGTTTTCAGATGCAATGCGCTCTTCTTTCTTTTGCAGGTAGTAAGAATAATTGCCTTTGTACTGATAGATTTTTCCGTTGTCTAATTCAATGATCTCATTACACACTCGTTCTAAAAAGAAACGGTCGTGCGTTACCATAAACAAGGTAATGCTTTCTTTGGCAAAATAATCTTCCAACCATTCAATCATTTCTAAATCCAGGTGGTTAGTAGGCTCGTCTAAAATCAACAAATCGGGTTTATTGATCAAGATGATTGCCAGTGCCAGACGTTTGCGCTGCCCCCCCGACATGTTTTTAACCTTTACTTTTAAATCTTCGAGTTTTAATTTGAACAGAATCTGTTTGTACTGCGTTTCAAAATCCCAGGCATTGTATTGATCCATTTGATCAAAGGCGTTTTGATATGCCTCTTGATCGTCCATATTCTCCAATGCTTTCTCATATCGTTCAATGACTTTTAGAATTTCATTGTCTGATGCAAAAATGCTTTCTTCAATGGTTAATTCATCTTGTAATTGAGGATCCTGCGATAAAAACTCCATACGAATACCTTTGCGAATAACCACCTGACCGGTATCGGGAAAATCCAATCCGTTAATAATACTTAATATGGTAGATTTTCCTGATCCGTTTTTAGCTACAAAAGCAATTTTCTGGTCTTTGTTGATTCCGAACGATACGCCTTCAAACAACGTACGTGCTCCAAAAGATTTTGATATATTTTCTACTGAAAGATAATTCATGTTTTATTTCTTGAAGCACAAAAATACGGTTTTAAAATGGGGTTTGGAAATGAAAAATATTTTGCTTTTTTTACCACAGATATATAGCTGCTTTATATTTTGTACATTATATCCTTGCTTGGTTCCAAAAAAGCAATAACAAAAAAAGGTTGCTTTACAGCAACCTTTAACTATTAACCAAAAACTATTTAATTATGAAGAAAAATCTTCTTTACCAAATATAATAAAAAAAGGTTTCTTGACAGCATCCTTTTTTTATTTTTAATGATTATCTCGAACTTTATACCAAACCAGAATATAATTAAGATTTTTGTCAGTTCGAGCCTGTCGAGAACCTATAATTCAAAAACTTCTCAATAGCTTGTCTTGAGCTTGCCGAAAGGCTTCACTTTGTTAAGCTACTTGATTAGTAACAGTTATTTTATATCCTTCTCATTTAACCAAGCTGTATATTTATCTCGGTTTTTTGCATGTTCTTCAATGGTACTTGCAAATTCGTGATATCCCATACGTTCTACGCTGGCACAAAAATAAATGTGATTGTGCTTTTCGGCATTTAACACAGCATCAATAGAACTTTCATCAGGCATAGCGATTAAACCTTGCGGAACACCTTTATATTTATAGGTATTGTACGGATGATCTAAAACCAAATCCTTCAAATAAACACGTTTAATAATCTGGTCAAAATCATTTGTTAATGCTTTTTTTGCAAACACTACTGTTGGATCTGCCTGTAGCAACATATTACGGTTTATTCTGTTTAAGTAAGCTCCCGCAACTTTTGGGCGTTCATCTACTTTAGCTGTTTCTTTCTGAACAATTGCCGCTAAAGAAGAAACTTGAACAGGCGATAAATTTAAAGCTTCTGCTTTTGCCTTACGTTCATCGTTCCAAAAACGCCCATAACTTTTTTGCAATACATTTCGTATTTTTAAAGGCGTGCTATTCCAATAAACTTCGTACGTATTAGGCATACACATAGCCAGAATATTTTCTTTGGTCATACCCATTTCCTGTAAAAAAGCAGGTTCGGTAAAAGATTGGTACAAATCGGCAATATCAGGTTCTACCTGAGATGAAATGCGTTGAAGCAGTTTTTCTAAAGTTTCCTGATTATTAAACGTTAATTTTAGGGGAACATTATGACGTAACGATTTTATTATTCTGTAGTTACTATATCCGTTTTCAATAAGATACCGCCCAGGTTCAACTGTTGCGGATTCACCTAATTTAGAAAACAAACTTTCTAACGATTCATAATTTTTCACATACTTCTTCAAGGTATCTTGTACTTGAGCGTGTGTTGCATTAGATGGTACAAGCACGTAAATGCTTTTATCAGAAAAATTAGTGTTTGCAGTAAAAGCTTTGCGGTAAAGACTGTAACCAAATATTAATGCTATGAAAATTCCGACAATGGAAACATAACTTACTAATTTATTAATTTTCATTTAAAGGATTTATTAATTGATACAGGATTTCATCAACATAAACAGAACCTACTTTGTTCCAATGTTTTTTGATACCCACTTTTTGAAATCCAAAATTAGAAAAAAGCCTGATACTAGCACTATTTGTTTCGGCAACATTAACATATATTTGATGTACGTTTAAAACCTGAAAAGCATAACCTAAAAGTAATTTTACCGATTCTGTTCCGTAACCTTTATTTCTTAGTGATTCATTTTTAACTACAATACCTAAACCTACCCTACTGTTTTTAGGATCGTAATCGTACAAATCAATCAATCCTAATAAAATTTCAGTTGTATTTTCAACAATTGCCAATCTAAGTTGTTTGGCTTCGTAAATATCTTGATGGCTGTTCTCTAAATAATTTTTTAATAACCATTTAGAATAAGGTGTTTGGGTATTACTTACTTCCCACAAAGATTCATCGTTTTCAATTTCATACAAAAACGATAAATCT
Organism: Paenimyroides baculatum; assembly: GCA_040391685.1. Classification (GTDB taxonomy): domain Bacteria; phylum Bacteroidota; class Bacteroidia; order Flavobacteriales; family Flavobacteriaceae; genus Flavobacterium; species Flavobacterium baculatum_A. The sequence goes on along the minus strand of JBEBXJ010000003.1, from coordinate 47,687 downwards.
TCAGGTTCCAACGCACGTAAATAAACTTTATTTCCTTTTAAAAACATATTATTCTACAGATAGTTCTCCTTTAAAAACTTGCTTCGCCAAACCGGTTAACATTACGTTGTAATATTTTTCATTGTTTTGATCGAAGGTCACCTGTACTTCGCCACCTTCAACCTGAATATTAATTTTATCACCAACTGCTTCACCTAAAAAATTCATGGCAATTGCTACTGCTGTTGCGCCTGTTCCGCAAGATAATGTTTCATCTTCTACCCCACGTTCATAAGTTCTTATCTTAAAAGTATCATCTGTTAATCGTTCAACAAAGTTTACATTTGTTCCGCCGGGCGCATATAATTCACTGTAACGAATATTTTTCCCGTTTTCAAAAACGTCAAAATCCTTCAAACCTTCAACCACTTGTACGTGATGTGGAGATCCTGTAAACAAAAACGTAAAACCGGCTTCTTTTTTAATGGTAGCTTTCGCAACATCAATCATTTGTAAAGCTACAATTCCGCTATCGTTTATAGTAGCATGATGCAGACCATCTATGGCATTAAAAGTAGTTTCTTTTTTAAAAATTTCTAAAAAATGGGCAAATGCAACAATACAGCGTCCACCGTTACCACACATAGTACTTTCGTTGCCATCAGCATTATAGTAAACCATTTTAAAATTTGCAGTGGCATCATTTTCTAATAAAATCAACCCATCGCCACCAATTCCAAATCTGCGGTTACATAAATAACTAATCAATTTTACATTGGCTTTCGGAAAAAAACCGCTACGATTGTCAATCATTACAAAATCGTTTCCTGTTCCCTGATATTTATAAAAAGTTAAATTTTTCATAGTACAAATATACAATTATTAAAACATCGTTAAGTTGTGTTAACAAGAGTTAAACTACTTTTTTATCATTTCCACATATTTTAATTTTAATGTTAAATAAACAAACATTATACTTAAACATGAAAAATATAGGACCTATTTTAGCAGCATCGTTGTTAAGTGGTATTGTAACTTTGGGATCTTACAAATTATTTTTTGAAGATCCTTTAAGCTTAAATAATGTTAGTACTTTAACAACAAGTGCACCACTTAGAAATGTATCAAACAGTAATTTTGAAGTACCTAATTTTAAACTGGCTGCCGAAAAAACGATTCATACCGTGGTACATGTTAAAAATGTATCGTTTAGAAATGCACCACGTAACCCAATTATGGAATATTTTTACGGCTATCAAGGTGATAAAACCTATGCACATGTGGGAACAGGATCGGGTGTAATTATTTCTGAAGATGGTTATATCGTTACTAATAATCACGTAGTACAAAATGCCAATGAAATTGAAATTACGTTGAATGATAACAGAACTTTTAAGGCAAAACTAATTGGAACAGATTCTAAAATGGATATTGCGCTGTTGAAGATTAATACCAATGAAAAACTGCCTTTTGCTGTCTTTGCCGATTCTGATGCCATTAGTGTAGGTGATTGGGTTTTGGCTGTAGGAAATCCGTACAACTTAAATTCAACTGTTACTGCGGGAATTGTTTCGGCTAAAGCACGAAATTTATCAGAAAACGGCATTCAATCGTTTATTCAGACGGATGCTGCTGTGAACCCGGGAAACTCGGGCGGAGCGTTGGTTAATAGCAATGGCGATTTAATTGGCATCAATACCATGATTTCTTCTGCAACGGGATCTTATGTAGGTTATTCTTTTGCAATTCCATCTAATATGACTCGAAAAATTGTGAACGATCTAATGGAATACGGGAAAGTTCAACAGGGAATTTTGGGTGTGCAGGGTTACGAGATAAACAGCCAGGTTGCTACCGAAAACAAACTTGCTTTTAAACAAGGATTTTACGTAGAAAGCGTATCTAAAAATTCGGGTGCAGAAAGTGCCGGAATAAAAAAAGGCGACATTATTTATAAGATTGATAATAAAGGTATAAACTCGTTTTTAGATTTAAACAGTATTATTGCCACCAAACGCCCCAACGATAAAGTAAAGGTTTCTTTAAAACGAAACAATGAAGATAAAGAACTAATTGTAACCTTAAGCAAAAAAGAAATTGCCGAAATACAGTTCAACGGCTTTGAAATTGAAAATTTATCGGCAGCAGAACAAAGATCGTTTGGAATAAATTACGGTGTTAAAATTAACGGTATTTATAATGAACGTTTTAAAGGATACGAAAATGAATTAAAAAACGCTATTATTCTGGCTGTTAATGGTACTAAAATTCAGAATACCGAACACGCCAACGAAATTTTATCAAAACTAAACAACCAACAGCTTCGCATTGATTTAATTACACCCCGAGGCGAAAGGTTAAGAATGATTTTGTAAATTATTAAAAGTAGATTTCTAATAAAAATCTACTTTTTTTATTATATATGCTTCTATATCATAAAATTTAATAATTTTGTACAACTTTTTAAATTACAACACAATTTATACCCCAAATGGAAAATAGTTTATACGAAAAAGAATTGGCTTTCCAGGCAGACAGAAGAAAAGCTTGCGTAGAGTTTATTAAAATCGTTAATGATTTATGGTACGATAAATCTATTGAATTGGTTTTGTTTAGAAACCAGCTGATTGACCGTAGCGTGAGCGACATTATTAATTTGCACGAATACGCTGCAAAATTTGTTGAAAAACCAATTAATGTTTTTGATACGGTAGAAATTGCGCGTGCTATTTTAACTGCAGATTTACCACCGGCACGTATCGATATCGGTAAACTAACGTACGAATTCCATTTGGAAGACAACAAATACAACGATTCATTATCATTTGTTGTTGATAAATTAAAAGAAGCTAAAGACAATAAAGGTGTACAGCCAAAAGATGTTGTTTTATACGGATTTGGTCGTATTGGTCGTTTATTAGCCCGCGAATTAATGGCGAAAATTGGTAAAGGACAGCAATTACGCTTAAAAGCAATTGTTACACGTGATAAAAACGACGAATTATCGTTAGAAAAACGTGCTTCTTTATTACGTTTAGATTCTATTCACGGTGATTTTGAAGGATCGGTTGGAATTGATGTAGAAAACGAATCTTTAATCATCAATGGTTCTGCTGTTCGTATGATTTCTGCAGCTCAACCAGAAGATATTGACTACACACAATACGGAATTAACGATGCTTTGGTTATTGATAATACCGGTGTTTTTAAAGACGAAGCAGCTTTATCTCGTCACCTTAAATCAAAAGGTGCAACCAAAGTTTTATTAACTGCTCCAGGTAAAGGTGTACCAAATGTTGTATATGGCGTAAACCACGACAATTATAATATTGACGAAACTCCAATCTGGTCTGCAGCATCTTGTACAACCAACGCAATTACTCCTGTTTTGGCTGTTATTGAAGAAGAATTAGGTGTTGTAAAAGGACATTTAGAAACCATTCATGCTTATACTAACGACCAGAACTTGGTTGATAACATGCACAAAAAATACCGCCGTGGTAGAGCAGCAGCTTTAAATATGGTAATTACCGAAACCGGTGCTGGTTCTGCAGTTGCAAAAGCATTGCCAAGTTTAGCAGGTAAATTAACATCAAATGCTATCCGTGTTCCTGTTCCAAATGGTTCATTAGTCGTATTGAATTTAGAAGTTGGTAAACAAACTTCGGTAGAAGATTTAAACAGAATAATAAAACAATATGCTTTAGAAGGCGAATTGGTAGAGCAGATTAAATATTCATTAAACAACGAATTGGTATCTTCTGATATCGTTGGAACATCAGCTCCTGCAATTTACGATTCTAATGCAACCATTGTTTCTGCCGATGGTAAAAACATTGTGTTATACATTTGGTACGATAACGAATACGGCTACAGCCACCAGGTTATCCGTTTGGCAAAACACATTGCTAAAGTACGCAGATACGTTTACTATTAGTAGATACTAAACATATATTAAAGCCAACTTTTAGTTGGCTTTTTTTATTTATCTTAGCATAAAACTCAAACAAAATGGCTCGTACACCATCAAACATGTTAGCACTTGACACAATAGCACCCGATTTTTTTCTGCCCGACACCAACAGTAACGAATGGAAATCATTTAATGATGTAAAAGGAAATCACGGAACTGTTGTGATGTTCATTTGTAACCACTGCCCTTTTGTACTGCATGTTATAGATGAACTAGTACGTGTAGCAAATGATTACCGCGTTCAGAGAATTGGTTTTGTAGCAATTTCAAGCAACGATGTTGTTGCCTATCCTACCGATGCACCCGATAAAATGACTGAATTTGCTTTTGAAAGAAAATTCAGCTTTCCTTATTTGTACGATGAATCACAGGAAATAGCCAAAAATTACGATGCTGCGTGTACACCCGATTTTTATCTATTCAACGCCCAAAATAAACTGGTTTACCGTGGACAATTAGATGATTCACGTCCGAACAACGGTATTCCAACCAACGGAAATGACCTACGCGGTGCTATTGATTCTTTATTATACAATCGCAGTGTTAATCCTTTGCAAAAACCAAGTATCGGGTGTAATATAAAGTGGAAAAATTCGTTTTAAAATCAAAATGTTTATTACCTTTGCGAACACTATTTTTCTTAATCTGACAAAAAAGGAAGATGTTTTTTAAATAAAAACCAAATTACCTGATTCAATGTGGTTTAAAATTATCTTTTAATAAAATATTTGATAAAGAAGCAATAGTCTAAACAAAAAATTTAATAAACAACAACAATTTTTGCATTTAAAAACCTATGTTACACCAAAAATTTTTAAATCGTTTTGTAATTAGACAAGTTATCTGGGCTTTTATAATTACCTATTTAATTGTAGCATTATATTTAGTTTTTTTAAGAGAATGGAGCTTCTTAACTCTTATAATTCCTGTAATATTATTTTATTTGGCATTTAAAGATGCATTTCAAACAAAACATACAATTCGTAAAAATTACCCTATTATTGGACGTTTACGATATATTTTAGAAGAAATTCGTCCGGAATTGCGTCAGTATTTCTGGGAAGGCGAATTAGATGGTAAACCATTTAACCGTCGTGAGCGTTCTATTGTTTACCAGCGTGCTAAAAACGAAAAACAAACGGTTTCTTTTGGTATGCAGGATGACCCTAACCGTATTGGTTATGAATGGGCTTCGCACTCAGTGTATCCGAAAGTAATTTCCGATTTTAACTTTAGAACCTTAATTGGTAACGAACAATGTACCCAGCCGTATAGTGCAAGTATCTACAATATTAGTGCTATGAGTTACGGAGCATTAAGTAAAAAAGCCATCATTTCATTAAATAAAGGTGCTAAATTAGGTGGATTTGCACATAACACCGGTGAAGGTGGAATTTCACCTTACCACAGATCTGGCGGAGATTTAATCTGGCAGATTGGTACCGGATATTTCGGTTGTAGAGATGAACACGGATTTTTTAGTGACGCGTTGTTTGCAGAAAGATCTCAGTATCCTGATGTAAAAATGATCGAATTAAAACTGTCTCAAGGTGCAAAACCCGGACACGGAGGATTACTTCCTGCTGAGAAAAACACGTTAGAAGTTTCAAAAATACGTAATGTAAAACCATTTACAACCGTACATTCGCCATCATCGCACTCTGCCTTTAGCAACGCAACAGAATTAGCACATTTCATTGGTAAACTACGAAATTTAAGTAATGGTAAACCTGTAGGGTTTAAAATATGTATTGGTAGAAAAGATGAATTCATAGATATCATTAAAGCATTTAAAAACACGGGTATTTATCCTGATTTTATAACCATAGATGGTGCCGAAGGTGGTACAGGTGCTGCTCCTTTAGAATTTATCGATTATATGGGGATGGCATTATCAGACGCTTTAGTATTTGCTAATAATACGCTGAAAGAATACGGTATTCGTGAAAACATTAAAATCCTTGTAGCAGGAAAAGTAATATCTGCTTTTGATTTGGCTAAAAACATGGCTTTAGGTGCCGATGCTTGTTACAGCGCACGTGGAATGATGTTTGCTTTGGGATGTATTCAGGCATTACAATGTGACAGCGGACACTGTCCGGTTGGTATTGCGACACAAGACCCATTACTTTATGAAGGTATGGATATTACAGATAAATCAGTTCGTGTAGCAACTTTCCATAAAAACACAATGAAAGCTTTTGGTGAATTTATCGGTGCTTGTGGTTTTTCTAAACCAAACGAAGTTAGTCCTGAAGTTTTCCATAAACGTATAGAACACGGTAAAAATATGTCGTTCGCAGAGGTTTATTTTAAAGATATTTCTAAGAGCGTAAACTAAAAAAGTGATTTCATAGTCGGAAGTTTTATCTTTCGACTTTTTTTGTAATTAGAATATACGTTTACTTTATATTTTATGGATTTTTTTATCAATTATTATTGTTAAAACTTCTTTGCAACTCAACTTAATTGAAATAATAGATAAATCAAGCTACAACTAAAAAAACACTCGTGATCAACTAACAACCCACAAGTGTTTTTGGAAATATGCATAGGTGTTTAAAAAATCTTATTATTAAATAGAATTAATGTGTTGTATTACATGCTCTTTGTTTAATTATATTTACATTATTTTCTAACGTTTTTACAATATTCTCTAAAGTAGCTATAGCTTTTTTTAGATCAGCTTCCTTTAAAATATTAGGTCCAATAAACAAAACAAATTTTTCGGTAGTTTGAGTTTTTAAGTATTTACTACAATGTGTATTTGTGCGATTCCTTAATAATCTATTTCTTCTCTTTCTGATCGATTGACTTTTTAGTGACATACAAATATAATTTAAAGATTACGGTTGCACATTTTCGTTTAATCATTCTAATAACCCACACACAGAGTAACAATGAGCTGTGTGCGGGATTAGCAAATTAGGTGTTCTTCTTTTTCAAATATATCATTATCAATTTGCTATATGCATCAAAGCAACATTAAATACTGCATTTGCATTACTTTCTTTAAAGCCTAAGGTTGCAGAGACAATCATTTTCTTTTTCCAATCTACATCATTATTATTACTACCTGGTGGTGTATTTTCCAAACAAGAAATTATAAAAAACAAAAGATCTTTATCATTTACTGTAAGTTCTTCATCTGCAGTTATTGCAGTAATTAAATTATCTAAATTATTTTCTTGAATAACTGCATTAAAATAATCTTTAACTACCAATGAAACGTGTAAAGTAAGATACTTTTCATTATAATTATAGATAATATTTTGTGCATCAGTTACGGTAATAAGTGAATAATTCACTGGTTTTATTGCTTCGAATTTAATATTTTGACTAGATATACTGTCTAATAAGGCTATTTTATTAAATAAACCATTTGTAGAATTATTCGTTAAATTAATATTGTAAGCGTTAATCAATTGTAAAACAATAGTACTTAAATCATTATTCACCGAAATGCTTTTTAAAGAATAATGTTTACTTGTATTATTTTCTTTAAATGACTCTTCATGATCACTATTACATGAAATTCCTAAAAGTAATAATACAATTAAAAGGTAATAATTTTTCATAATGATTAAAGTTTAGATTAGGTGGAATTGCAATTATATTTTCAAAGCTAGCTTTAAATAGATAATTACGCAAAATGTTGTTGTGCAGATTGATCAATTTGCAGCAAAAACGAAACTAACCAATTGATAATCAATAATTATTTTTTTTAGGTGTTATCTTTATAAAATCGTAACTTGCACAATAATCTCACACTTTATGTTAAAGAAATACCTTCTTTTTTGTCTTTTTGTTGTTTTTTTTAAAGCTTTTAGTCAACCTACATTAAAATACAATGAAGATGTATTCACTTTTAACCAATTAAACGACTCACTTAATAATACTGTTTCTACAGATAAGAAACATTCTTTTTTTTTAGACTTATATCTTAAGAAAGCAAAAAAAAACAAAAACAATATACATTTGTTTGAGGCTTATTATAAACTTTCTGGTATTGCGCAGACAGTTAACGATACCCATGCTTATGCCGATAGCTTGTTACTAATTGCCAAGAAACTTCCGAAAGATTATTACATAAAAGCGTTACAGTCTAAAGCTACTGCATTTTATTTTGAGAAAGATTATATAAATTCTTTGACTATTGAACTAAACATATTAAACGAAATAAATAAAGAACAAGATCCGTACTCCTATTATAAAAGCATGTACAGCATTGGTTTGGTTTATTTCCATATACAAGAATATCATAAAGCTTTGCGTTATTTTAATCAGGCGCGAACATACTTTGAAAATCAATCATCTTACACCCACATACAAGGTTATTTTAATTCATTGTATCGAGAAGCTTTTACTTTATATTATTTAAAAAGACATGAGGAAAGCATGCAATTAATAACCGCGGGCTTACAAAAAATAAACTTATTGAACCCTGATGACATAGCTTTTAAAACACCCTATTTCAATTACATATTAGGACTTAATCTTTATCAGGAAAGACAATATAAAGAAAGTATTGATCTTTTAAAAACAAACATTTTTGCCATTAAAGCCGCTAACGATTTTGCCAATGAAGCTACTATAAATTATTACATAGGATTGAATTATTGGCATTTAAATAACAAAGAAGAGGCGGTACTGTATTTAAAAAAAACAGACAATGCTTTTAACACATACAATTACAGCAATTTAGAAATTAAAGATGCATATACTTATTTAATTAACTATTATCGCAACCAAAAAAACGTAAAAGAAGAACTTTATTACACAAACCAGTTTTTAGAAGTAATGAAGTACTTACAAACCGAATACAAAAAACTTTCAGGCACGCTTCATAATACTATTGATATCAAAAGTCTTATAAATGATAAAGAAAGACTAGAAAAAGATTTAAACAAAAAAAGCGTTTATACTCAATATTTTACAATAACGGCAATTATAATTGCTATTATTCTGCTATTAATTAGTGCATATAATTATAGAAAGAAAAAAGAATTTTTAAAAAACTATAACGATTTACTGCAACAAAGGGAACACCTTCCTGTCCAAGTAACTACTGATGAAATCTACCCGATTATTGTAAATTCTTTAATCCCATTAGTTATTAATACCAGCGAATGGAGGAATTACACCCTTTCTGTGGCAAACAATGTAAAAGAAACACCTGTTGTTGATGAAAAAATTTCAAGAGAATTAATAGCAAATTTAAATGATTTCGAAAAAAATAATTTATTCTTAAGTAAAGACATCAATCTTAACGATTTGGCAATTCAATGGAACACAAACCGCACCTATCTATCGCAATTTATTAATTCGTACAAACAAAAATCTTTTATAGATTATTTAAACAGCTTACGCATTGCGTATTTTCTTGATAAAGTAGATAGTGATAAAAAATGGTCAAAATATAAAGTACAAGCTATTTCAGAGCTATTGGGTTTTTCAAGTGCACGTGCTTTTTCTGGTGCTTTTATGAAAAGCACAGGCATATCGCCTTCGTTTTACCTACAACAAATAAGTTTACAGAAAAAAGATAATTGATTATACTTGGTTTTTAGTACTTCTCTAAAACCACATCAATGGGTTTGTTCATACGGCGACCAAACTGCATGGCTTTCTGTTTTTCTTCAGATGTACATAAAATATACATATTGTACGGAGCCAACTGCATCATAAAGGTTTTAAAATGCCCGCCGTTTTCTTCTCCGTCTGTGTCTTCTATCTTTAAATAATAATCTTCAGCATTAAAGGTGTTGGTAACAGTTACCAGATAATGATCATCTGCAAAATAATAAAACCATTTACCTTCAGTAAACCCTTCTATTTTTTTATTATTTGAATCAATCTTATAATTTCGAACAAAATTCAATGGCTGGTTGTTATTTTTCCAGCTTAACTTAAAATCTTTATTTATAACCTCGTTTCCATTTTCATCGCAAACCGTCATTTTTAAGCCGTTTATGGTTTGTGTTTTACCGTCTTCGTGAGGTTTAACAACAATATAACTTGTAAAATCGTAACCACAGTGAATGGCATCGCCAATCTGCGCATTTACGACTGTTATAGTTAGTAACGAAATGATCGTGTACAATTTCTTCATAGCACAAAAATAAAAATACCTCTTAAAATAAGAGGCATTTTCAATATTATTTAACGTCTACCAATTCCACATCAAAAATTAGCGTTGCGTTTGGTGGAATTGCTCCGCCTGCACCGCGCGATCCGTAACCCAAGTGCGATGGAATTACAAAACGAGCTTTATCGCCAACGTTTAACAACATAATTCCTTCGTCCCAACCTTCGATAACCTGACCAACACCTACATTAAATTCAATTGGTTGTTTGCGCTTATAAGAATCGTCAAAAACCTGTCCGTTAGTTAACTGCCCTTTATAATGAACCGCCACTTTACTCCCTTTTGTAGCTTGTTTACCCGATCCTTTTTGAATGTATTGGTAACGTAAACCGCTATCGGTTTTTTGAAAACCTGCTGCAATTTTATCTAATTCTGCATCAACTTTCGCTTTTTCGTCAGCCAATCTTTTCGTGCGAGATCCTTCAAAAGTTCTGAAAGCTTCAACTGCATTCCATTTTTCAGCTTCATCACCCACACGGATAATTTCAACTTTATCCATTTTATCGCCCGGTTCAACTGCATCAACTACATCCTGTCCTTCTACCACATGACCAAAAACCGTATGGTTGTTATCTAACCAGGGAGTTGCAATGTGTGTGATAAAAAATTGAGAACCATTTGTACCCGGACCTGCGTTTGCCATAGAAAGAATTCCAGGAGTATCGTGTTTTAATTCCGGATGAAACTCATCATCAAACTTATAACCCGGACCACCAGAACCTGTTCCTGTTGGATCTCCACCCTGAATCATAAAATCGTTTATAACTCGGTGGAAAGTCAGTCCGTCGTAATACGGTTTTCCCTGTGTACGTGCCGTATTTTCTAAAGTTCCTTCTGCCAAGGCCACGAAGTTTCCTACTGTACCCGGAGTTTTATCGTGAGTTAATTTTATTACTATTTCACCTTTCGGCGTAAAGAATTTTGCGTAAATACCGTTTTCCATAATAATCTTAAAAAATAAGTTACAAAGATATAAATTTATGCTATTTAAAGGATATAATTGATGTTAAAAGCCACACGGTAATCAGCTTCTACACGTCCGCCGGTTAAATTTTGATTTACAGGCAACATGGCATTTACTCCCGCAGAAAACTTTTTGTAACCTATTTCGACCCCTATTTTACCAAAGAAAACATCGCCTTTTGTGTAAGGAACCTTTTCACCATAGTCTTTATTTGCCTGATACGTTTCGCCAGCAACACCCAACTGTGGCACAATGTTTACATTCTTAAACGCTGTTGTGTAAAAAAGCGTACTGCCGTAATTTAGCTGGTTGCCAAATTGATATTTTTTATCGTTTTCTGTTTTTACGATATAACCAAATGTAGAATTTAACCCCCATTTATCCTTGCGCATTATGTATTCGGCTGCAACATTGTAATCCCAACTGCCAGTTCCCAACTGAAAACTGGGATTAACGCTGCCGTTGTTTTTATTGTCAAACTTTCCCGTTGGTGCTTTTACTCCAGCACCTATCAGAATTTTATGCTGAAAAGAAGCCGAGTCGTTTACTGTTTGCAATACGTTGTAAAACGCCATAACAGTAACATCGCCCATACCGCCTAAGGTTTGATTTTCCGAAACTTTTTCTCGATTTAAAAAATGATAGGGAACCATTACCATTACCTCTATTTTTTTGTTTACGGGAATTCTGCCCCAGAGTTGTGCGGTATTAAAATTCTCATCGATCCAAGGCGAATCGTTAAAAACGCCGTCTTTGCTTTTGTAGTGCTGATACATGTAACGCACTCCCAAAAACTGTTCGCTTAACATAGAATTAAATCCCATACTGCCACCACTTGCAGAACATCCGCAGGTATCGCAATCATCAAAAAAATAAGAATATTTGTTTGGCAGAGCCACCTCATCATTAGGTAAAGATGCATTGAACTGTGCCTGAACACACTGTATCGTCAGTAAAAAAAGAATTATTATTTTTTTCATTTTCTTTAAGTTTTATGGTAAAACAAAGGATTTTTTACAAACTCGTAATCGGTAAGTGTTTTTAAGAAAGCAATCAACGCTTCTTTTTCTTCCTCCGTAAGTGGAATGCCTATGTGGGAATTGTTTTGTAACAACGGATCTAAATTTTCTGTCTGTTGCACTCCATTTGAATAAAAGTTGAGTACCGACTGTAAAGATCCAAAACGTCCGTCGTGCATGTAAGGAGCGGTCAATTCTACATTTCGCAGGCTTGGAACTTTAAATTTATAACGATCTGTGTGAAAACCGGTTACCTCTTCTCTGCCCAAATCGTTCAATTTTGAATTTGGCGGCAATCCGTTGTTTCTAAAACTGTTATCGGTAAAAAGATCGGTCGCGTGACACGAAGCACAATTGTTTTTAAACAGATCCAATCCTTTTAATTCTTGCTGATCGAAATTACCTCCGGCTTCATTTCGAATGTATTTATCGTATTTAGAATCGGCAGACATCATTATAGTCATGAACTGCGCCAAGGCATTTAAAAGGTTTGACGAGCTTACTTCACCATTGCTGAAAGCTGCTTTAAACAGTTGAACATATTGTGTATCTTGTTTTAATTTTTCAACAATTGCAGGAAGACTTTCGTCCATTTCCAACGGATTATGAATAGGAACAATTGACAACATTTGTATGCTGTTTGATGCTCCGTCGTAAAAATATTCACTCTGAAAAATCATGTTTTGAACAGAAGGCGCATTGCGTTTACCGGTAAGATTATCAATCCCGTGGCTTAAATCGTGCCCGTGATGCGTAAAAGCGTTTTGCTGTTCGTGACAAAAAGAGCATGAAACCGAATTATCACGTGACAGTCTGCCGTCGTAAAACAGCTTTCTACCCAATGCCACACCGTTCTGTGTAGGAAAATTATTATCGATGTTCTGCGCTATCTGGGGGAAATTAGATGGAATCTTTAACGGGAAAAGGCTGTCTTCCGGAATGGATTCATACACATCATCTGACGTACAAGAAAACAACCCTAAAATCAACATTAAACCTGCTATCCATTTTATCTTTTTAAAATTCATACAATAAAAAAATTAAAGAGGTATTTCGGACAAAAAAATCTGCCCGAAATATCTGAAGAAACGTAAATTAACTAAAGGTTTAATGATGCGAACCCGAACCATTGTGTACATGATCTACAAAGAACATGTGCAGGGTATTTTCGGCTATTTTAATAAGATTTTCTCCACCCATAATACTTGCGTTTGTACCGGCAGCATTTAAATTGTTTTGCAGAATGATTTTATTTTGCCCATCGGTAATTTTATTAGCATCGGCAACAATGTGTATGCTTGGTTTATCGGTTTGTCTGATACGCGCCGTTGTAGGTAAATTCAGCGTAATTTCGCGGTAATTGTCGGTTGCGGTGTTGCTCCCCTGATGAATCTGAAAATTAAACAATCCCGGTGTTCCCGTTCCAGGTTCTTCGTGATCTTCGTGTCTGGCAGCATGTGCCGGTTTAAAAGTTCCTTCGAAATTAATAAAACGGTATCCGGTACTCCATGTCCAGGTTAGGTTGTGCTGCACGGCATAATCCCAGAATTCCTGCTGTGCGGTTTCGCCTTCCAGATATTTTTGCTGATCTACACCCAATCCAAATCTCACCTTAACATAATCACCTGCCGGGATATTTTCTAATTGAACCGTGTGCAGATCGGCTTCTTCGCTAATAATAAAATAGCTTTTTGCTTTGGGGTACATATATTCGGTTCCGTCTGCCTTTATCAGAACAATATTACTTACAATGTAGTTAAAACGGTTAATTGTTAGAGTTTCACCGTTAGAATTGGTGTACGAACTGCCCAAAACAAGCTTGTCGCCGTTAACACCGTTATCAAAATAAAGTTCGGCAGCACCAAACGTATTTTCTTCAATTACAGAAGAATTATCGTCGTTGTTACACGCCACGAATAAAGATCCCGCAGAGAACAACCATACGAAAGTTTGTATATTTTTTTTCATTTTTAATTAAATTTCAGGTATTAATACTGGCTCTTTCTGTTAAAAAAAGAGTCGTTTTATAACAGCAGAACCAAATACTGGAAAAACTGCCTAAAGAGTAATAACTTAAAAATAATTAAGAAGCGGGTGGACGAAACAGAAGTTGCGAAAAGCAAAACCTGTAAATTGTATTGTAAGAAAAAAGTTTTTGTAAGGGAAAATCGTCTATCGAAATGAAACAGAAATCGGTATAAACAGCTTCGCAAAATGCCACAGAACTTTCTACAGAAAACGTATGTACTTTTTCTTTTCCGCTACTGGCAGCTGCTTTTGCAAGCTCTTTTTTAAGATGACATTTACCGTTACACCCCAGTTCGGGTTTATTTTTGTTTACGCAAAGCTCATTCTTTATATAGTCATACAAAACCACATACTCCACTGCCGGAAGTATCGGTTTAAAAAACATAAATAAAGATAATATGATGGTTGCTGCTTTCACGCTGTAAAATTGCGGGTGTTTTTAAAATTCACCAAATTAAGGAACGATTATGTACATGATTGGATTGAAAAACAAAACATCATATGTTTTTACGGAACTGTTCCGGGGTTTTTCCTGTTTGTTTTTTAAAGAACGAAACAAAATACGAAACATGCTCAAACCCCAATTCAAATGCTACTTCACCTACCGAAAGACTGGTGTAGTGTAAAATTCGTTTTGATTCTAAAATCAAATGGTTTCTTATTAACAATCCAGAAGAAACGCCAAAATACTGTTTACTTATTTTATTAAGATAGTTTGTGGTTATATTAAGCTGATTTGCATAATACGACGGCAGTTTAAACTGCTTGTAACCAACCTTAACCAAATTTTGAAATTTGTAAGCTTTTTCTTTTGAAAACCCAGGATATTTCGAAATTTTCAGCGGGTTGTAGTTGCGTTCCAATTCAATTAAAAAAATGTTAAGGTACGACCGTAATGCTTTTTGTGAATCTGTTTTTCGAGCAGCAAATTCGCTTTGTGCAAATCCTAATATGTTTTGCACCGAACAGAAATTCTCTTCATTTAACGAAAAAACCGATTTACTATCTGTTTCCAAAACAGAAAACTGGTTTAGCATGTTATCGTTGTATCGCAGCGAAAAAAATTCTTCGGTAAAGCAGATTACTTTTCCTTTGTAACCTGCATTAAAATGTAGTTTGTTTATACTATTGGGTTTTATAACGGCAATTTGCAAACTACCTGCTGCATTGGTTTCGTTATCTACAACAAGAGTACCCGCAGCTTGTTCTATGATTAAAACCATAAAAAAACTGTTTTGATGAAACTCTTGAAAAATAGAATTTGAGGCAACTTCGTGCAAGGTGCCAGCAAAAAAACCGTTTGCGTGATTACCAAATACGTCAATAGTACAAACAGGTAAGTTTCCTATTTGCATATTTTATTTAAATTGATTAATACTGATAAAACTTATATTAACCTAAATAAACCGGTGGTTTAAACACCGCCAATGAAAGTGCATGGCGGTATAAATTGCTGTAGCGAAAATTGCTATTTTGATTATTTTTTTTAGGGGAAAGATTCCATTTTAGACTGAAAAAATCCTGAAAGAATACCAAATTGCTTTCAACCGAAAAATTTCGAATCGAATTTTTATCCTGCTTTTCAGAACCTTCCGAAAGCTTTGCGAGTCCCTTCTTCAAATGACATTTTCCGTCGCAATGCATTGCCTTGTTGTTTTTATTTACACAAAGCTCGTTTTTAATGTAATCGTAAAAAACCACATATTCCAACAGCGGAATTATTGGTTTTACTAACATAAACAGTGCAAATATGACAATGATTTTTTTCACAAGGCAAAGATACTTGTTTTAAAAAACAAAACATATTAATAATGTTATGTAATTTTGCAGCAAATATTTTTTTATGCGTATTGATATTATAACTGTTTTACCCGAGTTGATTAAAAGTCCGTTTGAAGCATCGATTTTAAAAAGAGCCATTGCGAAAGGTTTGGTCGAGGTTCATTTTCATAATTTAAGAGATTACAGTACCAATAAACATAAAAATGTTGACGATTATCAGTTTGGCGGTGGTGCAGGAATGGTGATGAGCATTGAACCTATTGACAAATGCATTACCAAACTGAAGGCAGAACGTACTTACGATGAGATTATTTACATGACACCCGATGGCGAAACGCTGAATCAACAAATTGCCAACAGCATGTCGATGCTTGAAAATATTATTATTCTTTGCGGGCATTACAAAGGTGTTGACCAACGTGTACGCGATCATTTTATAACCCGTGAAATTTCGATTGGCGATTATGTGCTTTCGGGCGGTGAATTGGGCGCTGCCGTTTTATGCGATGCCATTATCAGGTTGATTCCCGGTGTGCTTTCTAACGAAACTTCTGCCCTAACCGACAGTTTTCAGGATAATTTACTTGCTCCGCCAATTTACACACGTCCGGCTGAATACAACGGTTGGAAAGTTCCTGATATTTTGTTAAGTGGAAATTTCCCTGAAATTGAAAAATGGCGCGAAGATAAAGCTTACGAACACACACAAAATCGCAGACCCGATTTATTGGACAAAGAATAATTCAATTGTTAATGTTTAATTTTTTTATAACATTCCATGTAAAAACTAACTTACTTTTTAAAAATATCTTCATGAGAAAAATTATAAAAAGCATCGCGTTATCTGTATTAACTTTAAGTTCATTCATTACGACAGCTCAAACCGAAAAAAGTTTGTTGTGGGAAATTTCGGGTAAAGGTTTAGAAAAACCTTCATATGTTTTTGGAACCGTACATATGATCTGTAAAGATGATTACATTATGACGGAAACCATTCAAAACACATTAAAAAATGCAGATGCCTATTATGCCGAGATTAATTTTGGCGATCCGGAAAACACAAAGATTTTAAAACAATACATGATGAGTGAAGTACCTCTTTCAAAACGATTAGATGCTGATAAATACACTCACTTAAAACAATTACTAAAAGAGCAGGTTGATTTAGATATTGCACAGTTTGAACATTTAAGCGATGCTGCCATTGTTAGCATGATTACTTATCAATCATTCCCTTGTACCGATTTTAAAATGTACGAAATGGAATTATTGCAAACAGCAATGACGCAACAAAAAAAGCTTGGTGGGTTGGAAACCGTAGCAGAACAAATGGAGATTTTAAGCAAATCGTTAGGTACAGATGCTGCTATTGACATGCTTAACGACCTTAAAAAAGACGGATTTAGTACTACCAAAGAAATGATTAGCTTATACACAGCACAAGATGTTCAAGGTTTATATGACTATATGAAAAAAAGCAGTTACATGACCGATGCTGTTTATAACGAAATGTTAACCAAGCGTAACCACAATTGGGTTAAAAACATACCCCAAATTACGCAAAACCAATCTGTGTTTTTTGCAGTTGGTGCGGCACATTTAGGTGGAAACAACGGAGTTTTAAAACTTTTAAAAGAAGCAGGATACACTATAAAACCAGTAAAAATTCAATAAAAACTTCATAAACAACAACTTACAAAAATAAATCTTATATTATTTTTAGTAAATTTGTTTGTATTATGTGCCAATAATTATTTATATTTGCCCCACTTTTGGATCAACCTCTGGCGAAAACCGTATATGTTGGTTTGAATTAACTTAAAAAATTTATACAATGTCTTTAGATTTAGTAAAATTCGTTCAAGACGAGTTTGTTACAAAAAAAGATTTCCCAGATTTTAAAGCGGGTGACACTATTACAGTTTACTACGAAATTAAAGAGGGTGAAAAAACAAGAACACAGTTCTTCAAAGGTGTAGTTATTCAAAGAAGAGGTTCTGGATCAACTGAAACTTTTACAATTCGTAAAATGTCTGGTAACGTTGGTGTAGAGCGTATCTTCCCAGTTAACATGCCAGCTTTACAAAAAGTTGAATTGAACCAAAGAGGTAAAGTTCGTAGAGCACGTATTTTCTACTTCAGAGAACTTACAGGTAAAAAAGCTAAAATTAAAGAATTACGTAGAAAGTAGTCTTTTAATTAAGAACATAAAAAACACCATTCGTTTGAATGGTGTTTTTTGTTTTTATAATAACTTTTAGAATAACCACATATTAAACTGATTCTACCCAGATTCATCTTTTACATAATACAATATACAACCATATATTGTACAACCTACTGCTATTGTTTCTTAACCAGTTCCAAATAATTTTTAAGAATTACGCCGTACTTGCTTTGGGCAACTTCTGGTGATAAGTTTTTATAAATAGTATCTAAATGTTTGCTGTTTATAGTAGCTACATCGGTTAGTGTTACATAAGCTGCTACTTCGTTCTTATTGTTCTTTAATGCGAAATTAGCAGCGTTTAAATAACTCATGCGGCTGCTTCGGTTCAGTACATTCTCTAAACTGTCGGCTTTAACGTTTAGGTTGTTTTTTTGTGCCAGCAAAATATCTCTAATTAAATCACTTTGTTTATGTGTGTAAACTGCCTTTGTTTTTAAGTATTTTGTGTACAGATCCTGGTTTTTAGAACCTTCGATCACCGCACCACCCGAAAAATTATCTAAAGAACTGTTTATCTTTAAATTTCCCGGTTCGGCAAAAAACAAAATCAAATTATCTAACGATTGACTGGTGCCACGGTTCAATCCCAAATACAAGACTTCGGGTTCCTTAAGATCAAAACCTGTTTCAAAAGTCGATGTCCCTTTCAACACAATACTGTCTAATGTAATCAACGTACTGTCTTTTAACTGCTGAATGTACAACGTTCCCTGCTTCAAACCTTTAATCTCTCCGGTAATCTGCGTGTTTCCGGATTTTTTGTCGCTGTTGCACGAAACCATCGCGGCAACGCCCATAAGTAGAATAAATAGCTTTTTCATACTATTTAAATAAATCCATTCCCGGGATATTCGGCATACCGTCTTTTGCAGCTGCAGCCAATTCGGCTTCGTTAATTGCTCCGGCTTTATCCAGCACTTTATTCAATGTTAAAATCAAATAATCCTCCAACTGTTCTTTATCGCTTAACAATTCGTCGTTAATCTCTATGCTTCTAATTTGTCGGTTTGCGGTAACAGTAACCTTCAATAATCCGTCGGCAGACTGCTCGTCAATCAAAACGGTGTTTAAACGTTGTTTTGTTTCCTCAACTTTTTTCTGGGCTTCCTGTTGTTTTCCCATCATTCCCATTAAATCTCCAAACATATCTTTATATTTTTATATTCCTTACAAAAGTATTAAATTCAACCAAAATCACTAATTAATAATTATGAAACCTACAAATACTTTTATGCTTGCTTTTTGTAGTATTTTTGCAACTGCATGTTCAACAACAAAAAATAAAATGAATAACACTATAAAAGAACCAATTGCCAAGATTAATCCTACCAATTTAGAAAAACACAGCGACGTACGTACAGATAATTATTACTGGCTGAACCAACGCGAGGATAAAGAGGTAATTGCTTATATTGAAGAAGAAAATAAGTATTACAACGATGTTACGGCACATACCAAAGATTTTCAGAAAGATTTATTTGAAGAAATGAAAAGCCGTATTAAGGAAGACGATACATCGGTACCCTATTTTAATAATGGTTACTGGTACATCACCCGATTTGAAAAAGGTAAAGACTACCCTATTTATTCGCGTAAAAAAGAAACTTTAGATGCCGAAGAAGAAGTAATGTTCGATTGCAACGAACTGGCGAAAGATCACGCTTATTTTCAGTTAGGCGGTCTAAATATTAGCGACGACAATAAATTCGCAGCTTTTGGGGTTGATACCGTTTCGCGCAGGGAATACACCATACAGATTAAAAATTTGGAAACAGGCGAAATTTTGCCAACTAAAATTGAAAAAACTACGGGCGGAAGTACGTGGGCTGCCGACAACAAATCGTTGTTTTATTCGCGTAAAGATGAGCAAACGCTGCGTGCCGACCGTATTTTTAAACACACTTTAGGGAATGATGTTGCACAAGACGCACTGATTTTTAACGAGAAAGACGAAACTTTTTCTACCTATATTTATCGATCTAAATCACGTAAATATTTGATTATTGGTTCTGAAAGCACCCTAACTTCGGAATACCAGATATTGGAAGCATCGAACCCAGACGGAAAATTCAATATTTTTCAGAAACGTACACGCGGATTAGAATATTCGGTTTCACACTACAACGACAATTTTTACATTGTTACCAATAAAGACAAGGCAACTAATTTTAAGTTGATGATTACGCCCGAAACGGCTACAACTAAAGAAAACTGGAAAGATTTAATTCTGCATCGTGAAGATGTTTTGTTGGAAGGAATCGATATTTTCAAAGATTATCTGGTAGTTTCTGAACGATTCAACGGCTTGTCGCACATAAAAATTCAGCCGTGGCAAAATCCGGAACAGGCGTATTATCTGCCGTTTGAAAGTGAAACGTTTACGGCTTACACCACAACCAATTTAGATTTCGATACAGAAATACTGCGTTACGGCTATCAGTCAATGGCAACGCCTTCATCGGTGATTGATTTTAACATGCGTACCAAAGAAAAAACGGTTAAAAAAGAACAGGAAGTTTTAGGGGGAAAATTCAACAAGGAAAATTATACCGAAGAACGTGTGTGGGCAACAGCTGCCGATGGTACTAAAATTCCGATTTCGTTGGTTTACAAAAAAGATTTGAAGAAAGACGGAACAAATCCGCTGCTGCAATACGCTTATGGTTCGTACGGTTCTACCATGGAGCCTTATTTTTCTACCGTTCGTTTAAGTTTGTTAGATCGTGGATTTATCTATGCAATTGCACATATTCGCGGTGGCGAAGATTTAGGACGCGAATGGTATGAAAACGGTAAACTGCTTAAAAAGAAAAATACGTTTACAGATTTTATCGATTGTTCTAAATATCTTATTGATCAAAAATACACATCACCTCAACATCTGTATGCCGAAGGCGGTTCTGCAGGCGGTTTGTTAATGGGCGTTGTTTTAAACGATGCGCCTGAACTGTACAACGGCGTTATTGCACAAGTTCCGTTTGTTGATGTGGTTACCACGATGTTAGACGATTCTATCCCGTTAACTACCGGCGAGTACGACGAATGGGGAAATCCGAATGAAAAAGAATATTACGATTATATGAAATCTTATTCGCCTTACGATAACGTAAAAGCGCAAGATTATCCAAACCTTTATATATCAACAGGTTTTCACGATTCACAAGTGCAATATTGGGAACCCGCAAAATGGATTGCCAAGCTGCGTGCAATGCGTACCAATAAAAATTTATTGCTTTTAGATACCAATATGGATGCCGGACACGGTGGTGCTTCAGGACGTTTTGAAGCCTTAAAAGAAGTAGCCAAAGAATTTGCCTTTCTGTTAGATTTGGAAGGAATAGCTAAATAATTCTAAAAAAAATAGTACTTTTGCCCCGTGAACTGGCGAGGTTAAAAAATCGCTAAAAACATAAAAAATGAAAGAAGAGATCCAGGCACATGAGAATATTTTAGAATTTGTAGGTAATACGCCATTAATCAAATTAAAAAAAATATCTCAAGGTTTAAAAGGAAATTTCTACGCAAAAGTAGAAGCTTTTAATCCGGGGCACTCATCAAAAGACCGTATTGCTTTGCACATTGTTGAAGAAGCAGAACGCAAAGGGATTTTAAAACCAGGCAGCATTATTGTTGAAACAACTTCGGGCAACACCGGTTTTAGCATTGCAATGGTCAGTATTATTAAAGGATATGAATGTATTTTAGCAGTATCGTCCAAATCATCAAAAGATAAAATCGACATGCTTAAGGCAATGGGTGCAAAAGTATACGTTTGTCCGGCAAATGTATCTGCAGATGATCCCCGTTCGTATTACAGCGTAGCAAAGCGCATTCATCAGGAAACAGCCGGTTCGGTTTATATCAATCAGTATTTTAACGAACTGAATATCAATGCGCATTACAAAACCACCGGTCCTGAAATCTGGAAACAAACCAATGGTAAAATTACACATTTGGTAGCTTGCTCCGGAACAGGCGGAACGATTTCCGGAACGGCACGATTTTTAAAGGAACAAAATCCGAACATCCGTATTTTAGGTGTTGATGCTTTTGGATCGGTTTTAAAGAAATTTCACGAAACGCATGAATTTGATCCAAAAGAAATTTATCCTTACCGTATTGAAGGAATGGGTAAAAACCTAATTCCTACGGCAACCGATTTTTCTGTGATAGATCAGTTTATGAAAGTTACCGATGAAGATGCTGCACACACAGCACGCGAAATATCTAAAACCGAAGGTATTTTTGTAGGATATACGTCGGGTGCGGCTTTCCAAGCTGTTCGTCAGTTTAATGACGAAGGCGAATTCAACGAAAACAGTAATGTGGTTGTTATCTTCCCTGATCACGGATCACGTTACATGAGCAAAATTTACAGCGACGACTGGATGCGTGAACAAGGTTTTTTCGACAACCAAAAGGTCGAACAAAACGATATTGAATACATTAAGTAAGACATTAGAGTATAGAAAATAGATAAAAGAGGAAAGCGAAAGTTTTCCTTTTTTTATTGCTTCATCTTAAAATTTCTAACCAAAAACTTCTTATCTTTTGTAACATATTATCAAATATTATACTTACTTATTAAATTCACAATAAAGAATCTAATAGCCAGTTACAAATGGCTACTTAAAAACAATACTTTATGAGCTTAAAAATTTCAGGATTAACCAAAACTTACAAAAACGGCGTTAAAGCCTTAGACAATGTAACCATAGAAATTGGTAAAGGTATGTTTGGTTTGTTAGGACCAAACGGTGCAGGAAAATCTTCTTTAATGCGTACCATTGCCACGTTACAAACACCAACAGCGGGTTCAATTAGCTTTAACGATATAAATGTTTTAGAAGATAAAAATTCGTTACGCAGAATTTTGGGGTATTTACCACAAGAATTTGGTGTGTATCCAAACATGTCGGCAGAAACGTTGTTGGATTATTTTGCACAGCTAAAAGGCATCACCAAAAAAGACGATCGCAAAAAAATCATCAAAGAAGTTTTAGAACTAACCAATTTATACGATGTACGTTCTAAAAGCGTTAGCGGGTATTCGGGCGGTATGAAACAACGCTTTGGTATTGCACAGTTGCTTTTAAACAATCCGCAGTTAATTATTGTTGATGAACCAACAGCAGGTCTGGATCCTGCCGAACGTCACCGTTTTTTAAATGTCTTACGTGAAATTGGAGCCAACCACACCGTAATATTTTCAACCCATATTGTTGATGATGTTCGTGAGTTATGTAACGAAATTGCCATTTTAAACGGTGGTAAAATTTTGTTTGAAGGTACACCTACAAGCGGCGAAGAATTATTGGAAGGAAAAATCTGGCGAAGAACCATTGAACGTGCCGAGTTTGATGAATACAACAAAAACCATAACATCATTTCATCTAACTTTAATCCGGATAATACATTAAACATCCGTGTTCACAGCGATGTTCAGCCAAACGAAACATTTATTCAGGCAAAACCAATTTTAGAAGACGTTTATTTTGTTTCATTAAAAGGAGATATCTAATGCTGGGAACTATTTTTAAATTTGAAACAAAACGCTGGTTTACAAACTGGCAGTTTTACATATACTTTATTCTGTTTTTTGCACTGTCGTTCGGGATTATGGCTGGCGCATCAGGATATTTTGATGCTTTTACCGTTACAACATCTTCTAACACCATTGTAAATTCACCTATAGCCATCAACGGTTTAATGGGGTTCATTACTACGTTTCTTAATTTTATTATTCCTGTAGTTATTGGAACAACCGTTTATCGCGATTTTAAATACAATACCCATACTTTACTTTATGCGTATCCGTTTAACAAATTCCAGTATTTAATTGGTAAATTTTTAAGTGGTTTTTTAATAACCTTTATCGTTACTTTTTCTATTGGTTTTGGTTTTTTATTAGCATCGATACTTCCATTTGCCAATCCCGATTTATTAGGACCGATTAATTTGGCTGCTTATTTCCAAAGCTATATGGTTTTCGTGTTACCTAATATTTTCTTTATAGGCGCATTAATTTTTATGCTATCTACTTTAACGCGTAACCAATACATAGGTTTTATTTTTATTATTGTTTTATTAATCATACCTGCTGTTATTAACAGCTTAACCAGAAATGTTGATGATAAATTTGTAGCATCATTATTTGATCCTTTTGGAAATCAAGCATTAAGCTATGTAACCAAATACTGGACAATTGATGAACAAAACACCTTAATGATTCCTTTAGAAAGTGCTATAATTTATAACAGATTAATTTGGATAGGTGTTGGTATATTGGCTTTAGCAGCAACCTATTTTTCTTTTTCGTTTTCACAATCTCCGATATCTGTAGGTAAAAAACGTAAGGCAGAACGTATTATTAAAAACAACTTTGGCAGTATTGTAAAAATAAATCTACCAAAAGTGTCTTATGATTTTTCATTCATTGCCAACTTAAAAACAGCTTTTAGATTATCGAAATTTGAATTTACCAGCATTGTAAAAAACTGGATTTTTATAACATTTCTGGTTATTCTTATTTTGTTCATATTAATTTCAAGCTATAGCCTAGGCGAAATGTTTGGTACTAAAACCTATCCGGTTACATGGAAAGTCATTGAATTGGTAAGTGGTAATATAGATTTCTTTTTATCAATCTTAATCTTTTTATTCTCAGGTGTTCTGCTAAACAATTCGCAATCATCACGCATGAATTTACTGATCGATGCTACTAATGTACCTAACTGGAGTTTGTTACTGTCTAAATTCATTGCTTTGGTAGAAATGGTAATGGTGATTTTCTTGGTAGGAATTCTGTCGGGTATCTTGATTCAGTCCTATCTGGGGTATTTTAATTTTGAATTAGGTCAGTATTTTTCAGAATTCTTCGGATTTCAATTGATCGATTATGTAATATTAATTCTGTTATCTTTATTTATACAGGCATTTTTCCGCAATTATTTCATAGGATTCTTTATCGTCTTTATTGTTGTACAAATGCTACCGTTTGCTTTAGGCAAATTAGGTATTGAACAATCTGTTTTCCATTTTAATTCCGATATGGGTTACAGCTATTCCGATATGGATGGTTTTGGAACGGTACGCGGATATTTTTACTACAAACTATATTGGTTACTTTTTGGTTTTATTTTGTACGGATTAACCTTGCTTTTCTGGCGCCGTGGTATCTTATCAAATGCAAAAGAACGTATGAAGCTGTTTGTACAACGTTTCAGGGCACCAATTGCTGTTCCTTTATTTATAATTATTATCGCATTTGTTACTTTAGGTTATGCATTGTACTATCAGGAAGTTAAATTAGAGCCTTACTATACCTCACAAGATTACGAAAAACAACGTGTAGATTTCGAAAAGAAATACAAGAAATTCGAAAAGCATACACAGCCGCGTATTGTTGATGTAAAAGTTGATATGGATATTTTTCCTAATGAGAGAAATTACCATGCGGTTGTTAATTACGTGATGGTTAACAAATCAGACAAAGCCATTGACTCTTTATTTATAAACTACGGTAAAAATTTAAAGGAAATTACTTTTAGTAACGATTACCAGCAGGTTTTAAACGATACGGTCATGGATTTTGATATTTACCGATTAAATCAACCATTGAATCCGGGTGATTCCTTAAAAGTTAAAATGGTTGTTCAAAATAAAGAAAACACCTGGTTAAAAGATCGTTCACCAATTATTGAAAACGGTACATTTATAAATAACTCAATATTTCCTTCTTTTGGATATAACGACGGTGTTGAAATTCAGGATAACGACATTCGTAAAAAATACAATTTGGCTCCGCGCGAACGTATGGCTGCTACAGATGATCCTGAAGCGCGCAAAAATACCTATATTTCAAACGAAGCCGATTGGATTACTTTTGAAACTACAGTAAGTACGGCAGGCGATCAAACAGCAATTGCGCCGGGTTATCTGCAAAAACAATGGCAGAAAGACGGTAGAAATTATTTCCATTACAAAATGGATCAAAAAATGCTGAATTTCTATGCCTTTAATTCAGCCCGATATGAAATTAAAAAAGAAAAATGGAACAACCTGAATCTTGAAATTTACTATCACAAAGGACACGAATACAATTTAGAGCGCATGATGGAGGCCTTGAAAAAATCGTTGGCATATTACAGCGAAAATTTCGGCGAATATCAGCACAAACAAGCTCGTATCATTGAATTCCCTAAAACTATGGGAACTTTTGCACAGGCATTTGCCAACACCATGCCGTTTTCTGAAGCTATTGGTTTCATTGCCGATGTTGACAGCGAAAACCCTGATGCGGTAGATTATCCATTCTCGGTAGTATCACACGAAATGGCACATCAATGGTGGGCACATCAGGTAATCGGAGCTAATGTTAAAGGAGCTACTTTATTGTCTGAATCATTATCAGAATACAGTTCGTTGAAAGTTCTTGAAAAAGAATACGGTAAATTTCAAATGCGAAAATTCTTAAAAGATGCATTAGACAGTTATTTATCAGGCAGAACCCGTGAATGGAAAGAAGAAAATCCGTTAATGTATAACGAAAATCAACAGTATATTCATTATAACAAAGGATCTTTAGTTTTATACACCATGAGCGACTATTTGGGCGAACAACGTTTTAACGACATATTAAAAGAATTTGTGGCTAAAGTTAAATTCCAGGAAGCTCCGTACACCAACTCTATTGAGTTTGTAAATCATTTAAAAGCGAATACTCCTGAAAATTTACAGTATTTAATTACCGATATGTTTGAAACCATTACTTTGTACGATAATAAAGTAGATAAAGTAGAAGTAAAACCATTGAAAGACGGTAAATACCAGGTTGATATTTCTTTTGTTGTTTCTAAATACCGAACTTCCTCAACAGGCAAACAGATTTATACCGATGCAAAAGGGAATACTTTAGTTGGTAAAGACGGTAAAAAAGAGGTAAAATCATACCCATTAAATGATTATGTAGAAATTGGTATATTCGGTGCTAAAATACTAAAAGGCAATCATGAATACGAAAACGAATTATACAACAAAAAATACTTAATCGATAAAATAAACAATAAAGTAAGTATCATTGTTGATAAAAAACCTGTTGAAGTGGGCGTTGACCCATACAACAAGTTAATTGACCGCGACTCTAACGACAACCGTAAAAAAGTGAATTAATAACTAAAAGCTGCCCCTAAAAAGGCAGTTTTTTTGTATTCTCTGCTTTTAAATTAAATTGGTTGGCAATTAGATTTGTAAGTATTAACTTTATAAACCATTAATACAAAACCTAATAACTTTAATTATGATAAGAAACACTGAAAAAACGCTTTCGGAAGTCATGCGTATCCTTAAAGATCGTGGTTACACTGAAGATTTTAATCTGTTAGAAGTAAAAAAATCTTATAAAGAAAATGGAGAACCTATTAATATTAAAGATTTGGTTATTGACAAGATATACCGTTTTTCCGGATCAAATGACGTAGGTGATGAAGCTATTTTATACGCTATGCATAATAGCAAAGATGGTGCAAAAGGTGTTTTTGTAAATGGCTATGGTTTGTATGTTGATGAGGAAGCTACGGAGATCATCAATCAAATTACGTTTCATGAAATTGATAATGAAGATTGGACAGTAGATAATTTATAAAAATTTAAACAAAAAACGCCTTCAAAAATGAAGGCGTTTTTATTGTTTTTAAAGTATTATTATCTCGAATAATTTGGAGCTTCTTTTGTAATAGTCACATTATGCGGATGTGATTCTCCGATACCCGATGAAGTTAACTGAACAAAACGAGCCGTTTCTTGCAACGTTGGGATGTCTTTTGCACCGCAATAACCCATTCCGGCACGCAAGCCACCAATAAACTGCGTCATTGACTCATTTAACTCACCTTTGTAAGGAACACGACCTTCAATTCCTTCTGGAACTAATTTCTTAACATCGTCTTCTACGTCCTGGAAATAACGGTCTTTAGAACCATGTTTCATAGATTCTACAGAACCCATTCCACGGTAGGTTTTAAACTTACGACCTTCGAAAATAATGGTTTCTCCCGGAGATTCTTTTGTTCCCGCCAACATAGATCCTAACATAACGCAATCTGCACCAGCACCTAATGCTTTAGGAATATCGCCTGTGTAACGCAAACCACCATCAGCGATAACAGGAACACCTGTTCCTTTTAAAGCAGCTGCAACTTCCATAACAGCAGAAAACTGAGGAAAACCAACACCTGCGACAACTCTTGTTGTACAGATTGATCCCGGACCAATCCCCACTTTAACGGCATCGGCACCAGCTTCGGCTAAATACAAAGCAGCTTCGGCTGTAGCAATATTTCCAACCACCACATCAATCTCAGGAAAAGCAGCTTTTACTTCTTTCAACGTATTTACCACTCCTTTTGTATGTCCGTGTGCCGTATCAATAATCAATGCGTCAACGCCGGCAGCAACCAATGCTTTTGCACGATCTACCGCATCAGCAGTTACACCTAAAGCAGCTGCAACACGTAAACGACCAAATTTGTCTTTGTTAGCATTTGGTTTTAAGGTTAATTTGGTAATATCGCGGAAAGTAATTAATCCTACCAATTTGTAATCGTTATTAACAACCGGTAATTTTTCTATCTTGTTTTCCTGAAGAATTTGCTCAGCATCAGAAAGTGTAGTTCCCTCTAAAGCAGTAACCAGATTATTTACTGTCATTACCTCTAAAATAGAACGTTCGTTCTTTTTCTCGAAACGTAAATCTCTGTTGGTAACAATTCCTTTTAAAATATAGTTTTCGTCAACCACAGGAATTCCACCAATACCGTTCTCTCTCATTGCGGTTTTCGCATCGCCCACAGTTGCGTTTAAAGGTAGCGTTACAGGATCAATGATCATACCCGATTCTGCACGCTTTACTTTACGCACTTCCTGTGCCTGTTGCTCAACCGTCATGTTTTTGTGCAAAACACCGATTCCGCCTTCACGAGCCATAGCAATTGCCATAGCGCTTTCTGTAACAGTATCCATTGCAGCTGAAATTACAGGAACGTTTAAGGTAATGTTTCTTGTGAATTTTGATTGTATGCTTACTTCGCGCGGTAATATTTCTGAGTAAGCAGGTATTAAAAGTACGTCGTCATAGGTTAATCCCTGTCCGACAATTTTAGTTGTGTGTGCTTTCATGTTGCAATTGTAGTTGAATTGCATGCGAATTTAATGATTTTTTGGGATATAATAAAATTTTAGTGATAAAAATTAAATATCTTTAATGCTTCGTTATACGCTGCTTCAAAAGAAGTCATCTGTACATTGGTTGCAACCTTGTTTGCCGTAAAATAACTCAACATTTTTTCAGTCGGCATATTTCCCGTTAAATCGTCTTTTGCCATCGGGCATCCGCCAAATCCTTTAATGGCTGCATCGAAACGGATACAGCCGGCTTTGTAGGCTGCATCAACCTTTTCAAACCAGGTATCGGGAGTTGTATGCAAGTGCGCACCAAATTCAATATTAGGGTATTTCGGTATCAGATTAGAAAAAAGGTAATCGATATCTTCAGCAGTAGACGATCCAACAGTATCAGAAAGCGATAAAATGGTCACGCCCATATTTGCCAGTTTTTCTGTCCATTCGCCTACAATATCCACATTCCATGGATCACCATAAGGATTTCCGAAGCCCATAGAAAGATACGCCACCACCTCTTTATTGGTTTTATTGGCTATTTCTAAAATTTCCTGTAAGGTAACAATAGATTCTGCAATGGTTTTATGCGTATTGCGCATTTGAAAATTCTCGGAAATAGAAAATGGAAAGCCCAAATACTGAATTTCGTTATGAACCGATACCATTTCGGCACCTTTTGTATTTGCAATGATAGCCAGCAATTTTGTTTTGGTTTCCGATAGATCTAACTGTGCCAGAACCTCGGCAGTATCCTGCATTTGCGGAATGGCTTTAGGCGAAACGAAACTTCCGAAATCTAACGTATCAAAACCACAACGCAAAAGCGACTGAATGTATTGAACTTTTTGTTCGGTTGGAATAAACATTTTAATGCCTTGCATAGCATCGCGCGGACATTCTATTATTTTTACTGGCTTCATAAGTTTCAAAGATAATAGATTTCCTAAAATTTCACAATAAGCATTTCATTAAAATTCTTTAAAGAAGAAGGAGAAGATTAAATCTTCTCCTTCACAATTAATTTAGAACACTCTTATTGTAATCTTCTGATAATTTTTTGAATAAAGCAGCATACCCTACTTCATTTTTTAGTTCTGTGAACAATGGCGTCATTTTTTTTGTAAGCATTCTTGATTTTTCCTCACTTTGAAGATATTTTTCTAAAACCTTATGTGCTTCTTCAGAAGATGTAAAAGAAGTAGATTGCCAATTTTCTTTTAACCAATCTGCTATATTATTAGCTTTTTTGATTTCTTCGATATTTTCTCTTCCAAGTTTATCAATAAATTCTTTTGTAGCAGTTTGCGATTCTTTTACTTCAACACTATTAACACTTTGAATATAATAATCTCTTAATTCAATATATTTTTCGCTAGTAAAAATATCCAATTGTTCTTTTTCCTGTGAAAAAGATGTAAAGTTGCAAAAAACAACAAATAATAAAGCAACGACTTTTTTCATAAGATTGATTTTAAATATCTTATAAATATATTTTTTTTAAATCAAATAAACAACTAATGTTTACCTATTTAATCCACATAAATACAATAAGGGCAATAAAGATAGCGATCTGAAAATAATTCATGTAAGCCTGTACGTATTTGTTTTTCATTAAAAAAGTGCTGACGTACCCGCTTAAAACAGCCACCAGACAAAAAACGATTAACGCCTGTATCATGGCAATACTGCCTAATGTATAAACCTGTATTTTTAGGTTGCCTAATTCGGGATGTAAAAACGAAGGAAATAGCGACAAAAAGAACAGCATGATTTTCGGATTCAGAATATTCATTATTAAACCTTGCTGAACCTGCTGCAATACACTGTCTTTTGAAACAGGTGCTTTTTCAACCTCAACAGTAACAGGTGCTATGGGTATTTTGTACAAAAAGTAAATAATACGCAGTAAATACAGCGTACCAAAAATTTTAATGGCAAGAAAAAGCCACGGAATGGCTACAATTAAGGTTGATATTCCAAACGCCAGCAATGTGGTATGAAACAGCAAACCCGAACTTAAGCCTATTGCGGCTGCAATACCAAACTGTTTTCCTTTGGCTAAACTGGTTGATAAAACATACATTATATCGGGTCCCGGCGAAATGGTTAACGCCAAACTTGTAAAAAAGAACGATATAATGGTTTCCAACGTCATTAGCCGCGCTGTAAAATTGCCTGGTTAATTTCTTTAATCAATGCCGGACCTTCGTAAATAAAGCCTGTGTAAATTTGGATCAAAGCTGCACCTGCATCTAATTTCTCTAAAGCATCGGCAGCAGAATGGATTCCGCCTACACCTATTATTGGAAACGATTTATTACTTTTTTCTGATAGAAATCGAATTACTTCTGTTGATCTTTTACCTAACGGTTTGCCTGATAATCCTCCCGCTTCTGTTTTGTTTGCAGATTGCAATCCATCGCGCGAAATGGTGGTATTTGTAGCAATAACTCCTGCAATTTTGGTATCGTTTACAATATCAATAATATCCACCAACTGCTCATTGGTTAAATCGGGAGCTATTTTTAAAAGAATTGGTTTTTGCTTTGGTTGCTGAAGGTTTTTATTCTGTAAAGTCGATAACAATTCCGTCAATGGTTCTTTATCTTGCAACGCACGTAAATTCGGTGTATTTGGCGAACTCACATTCACTACAAAATAATCAACATACGGATACAAAGCATCGAAACAAATCATATAGTCGTTTACCGCTTCTTCGTTTGGAGTAACTTTGTTTTTACCGATGTTTCCACCAATTAAAACGCCTTTGTTCTGCTTTAAACGTTCAATAGCCAAATCAATTCCGTCGTTATTAAAGCCCATTCGATTAATAATTCCGGAATCTTCCTTTAAACGGAACAAACGTTTTTTCGGATTTCCGTCTTGTGGTTTTGGAGTGATGGTTCCAATTTCAATGAATCCGAAACCAAACGCATCTAATTCGTTATAAATCTTTGCATCTTTATCTAATCCTGCTGCCAAACCAACCGGATTTTTAAATTTCAAGCCAAACACTTCCCGTTCCAATCTTTTGTCGTTTACCTGATAAATTGATTTAAAAACCGATTTCATACCCGGAATGGCGTGCATTGTTTTTATCATTGAAAAAGTAAAATGATGCACTTTTTCAGGATCACATTTGAATAAAAGCGGACGAATTATTGACTTGTACATGATTGCATAATTTAAAGCTTTGCAAAAGTAGTTTTTTTGAAATCAAATTAAAAGATTTAATAATTGAAAGATTTAAAAACGCTGTTTATTAATAAAAAAACTACACGTTTTATTTAAGACTTACGTCACTTCGAGCGAAGTCGAGAAGTATGAAGAGGTCTCGGCTCCGCTCGACCTGACAAATCTTCTGAAACAGCATCTTCTGAACAATATTTTTGAAATCTTACAGGTTTAGACTTTGAACTTAAAACATTAATCACAACCATCAATAGTACACGAATCTCCTTCAACAGTTTTGTCTGATTTAATCGTTTCGTTATACGTTTGCGTTAAAGCTTCAACAAATAAATCTACAGGTTGTGCCCCCGAAAGGGTGTATTTATCATTCAACAGAAAAAACGGAACCCCCGAAACACCGATATTTCTTGCTTCTAAAAAGTCTTGTTTTACTTCGTAATCAAAAGAATCGGAATTTAAAACATATTGTGCCTGATCGGTATCCAAACCTAATTCTTCTGCAATATTCACCAATACCTCATGATCGGCAACATTTTTTCCATCGATAAAATAGGAGTGAAACAACAATTCTTCAGCTTCATTGGCTTTATTGCTTTTTGTTGCAAAATGAAGCAGTTTGTGTGCCGGAAAAGTATTTGCCACAACAGCATTTTCTATATTAAAACCAATACCTACCTGTTTGCCCATATCCTTTACACGCTGCTGTATTTGTTCGATCTGCGAAATGGGCATTCCTTTCCGCTCTGCCAGATATTCGTTAATTGTTTTTGAGCCCGATGTTTCATTCAAATCAGGATCTAACTGATAGCTTTTCCATTCTACTTCAACCTCCTCTTTAAAAGGAAATTTTTCTAAAGCTGCTTCAAAATTCTTCTTTCCAATATAGCAAAATGGACAAGCTATATCGGACCAAATTTGTACTTTCATTTCAATAAGTTTTACTCAAATTTACAGCTTCAATATTAATTTTCTATGAAATTTCTGCCAAATATTTCCGCCTCTAAATAAATCTGTAATTTTGTAACCGACAATAAATAACCCCCAAATAATTTTTAAAACCGAGGGGTTTATGATATATTTGAAAAAATCACAATAAAAGTAAAAATCTATGAAAACCCTACGCATTAAAAACATGGTTTGTCCGCGATGTATTATGGCTGTTGAAAAAACGCTTGAAGATTTGGGATACGACGTGAACGATGTGGAGCTTGGACTGGTAGAATTTCACGATCCTATTTTGCAGGAAGACCGTGTTAAAATTGAAGCAAAATTAGTAGAACTTGGATTTGAAATTTTAGACGATAAAAAAAGTCAGACGGTTGAACGTATTAAAAATCAGATTATTGAACTGGTTTCTAAAGACTTGAACGATTTAACAATAACACTTTCTGAATATCTGGCAAGTAAACTACAAACGGAATATCATACGTTAAGTTCGCTTTTTTCAACTCAGGAATCGCAAACTATCGAGCAATACTACATTCTGCAAAAAATAGAAAAAGTAAAGGAATTACTGGTATACGACGAGTTAACCTTAAGTGAAATTGCCTATAAAATGAATTACAGCTCGGTTGGGCATTTAAGCAATCAGTTTAAAAAAGTAACCGGCTTGGCACCTACACATTTTAAAGAAGTTAAGATTTCTAAAGAAGAAGTTTTACAAAATATCGTTACAAAATAAAACCTCTTTTTACAGAGGTTTTTGTTTTATAATTACAGCTTTTATCACGAAAAAACATATAAAACCCTATCTCTTAAAGCTTTAGCTTAATGTAAATAATAGAACTATGTTTCTATGTGTTTTTTTTACATTAAAATTATACAAACCTTTTTTACAATTATGTAAGTCGGATTTTAGGCATTCAGCGTAATTTTACAGAAAGAAGTAAAATTATGAAAACCCGATATAAAATAAACGAAATGACGTGCAGCGGCTGCCAGGCAAAAGTTACCGAAGCGTTACAAACCGTTGCCGATAAAGTGGAAGTAAGTCTGAATCCTGCGGAAGCTGTTATAGAATCAGACAAAAAAATCTTCCTGGAAGATTTACAGCACGCACTATCAAACAAAGGTCCGTATACTATTCAGGAAATTACCGTAAAGCCAGACGGAACCGAAGAACTTTCAGAAATTGCGCATCATGCCATACACAATCACAACAATCATAACGAACCACCAAAACAGTTAGAACATTTAGCTGGAAAATATTATTGTCCTATGTTGTGCGAAGGCGATAAGGTTTACGACAGTAATGTGGGCTGCCCGGTTTGTGGAATGGATTTGATACAGATTGGCGGATCAACTAACGTTAATGAAGAACTAAATCATCTAAAAAAACTGTTGATACAATCGGCAGCTATTACCATTCCTGTGTTTTTTATTGCCATGTTTGGTATGAGTCACGATAGTTTTATCTACAAAATAATTCCTTACAACGTTGCACTTTGGCTACAGTTTATTGGTACAACCGCTGTATTATTTTTGGGCAGAAAATACTTAAAACGTGCTTATGTTTCCTTTAAAACATGGAATTTAAACATGTTCAGTTTAATTGGGTTGGGGGCAGTTTCGGCTTACGTTTTCTCGGTTTACGTTCTTTTAAATCCACACGCATTTCACACAAACGATCATTTACCAATTTATTTTGAAAGTGTTGCCGTGATTTTTACACTGATGATTTTAGGACAGTGGTTAGAAGCCCGTGCACATCAGAAAACAAAATCGTCGTTAGAACATTTGTTGAATCTTGTTCCACAGAAAGCAACCATTTTAATCAACGGAAATTCAACAGAAATTGATATTGACAAAGTACAGATCAACGATGAATTGTTGGTTAAACCCGGAGAAAAAATTCCTGTTGACGGTGTTATTGTATCCGGAAAAACATCGGTAAACGAAGCGTTACTAACCGGCGAACCTTTACCGGTAAACAAAAAAGAAAACGATGAAGTTTTGGCAGGAAGCATCAATACCGATCAGTCTTTTACCATGAAAGCAACCCGAATCGGTCAAACAACTACCATTGCACAAATTATAGAAATGGTTAACAAAGCCAGTCTTTCACGTGCACCGATTCAGCGTTTAGCCGATAAAATTTCGGGCTATTTTGTACCAACCGTCGTTTTAATTGCAATCTTAACTTTTATCTATTGGGGATTTTTTTCAACCGAAGCATCACTTTTATTCGGTTTGCAAAACGCCATTTCGGTATTAATCATTGCATGTCCGTGTGCATTGGGATTGGCAACTCCGGTTTCGATTTCGGTCGGAATTGGAAAAGGAGCCGAATACGGAATCCTGATAAAAAAAGCCGAAGCGTTGGAATTGTTGCAAAAAACGAATGTAATTATTACCGATAAAACCGGAACACTGACAGAAGGAAAACCATCGTTAGAACAAATTATTCCGTTAAAAGATTTTTTGGAAGAAGAATTGATCAAAATTACTGCCGATTTAAATGCAAGCAGCGAACACCCTATTGCCAAAGCGTTTACCGATAAAGCAAAAGAGCGAAACATTGATTTTAAACCAAATAAAATAGTTGCAAATGTTCAAGGGAAAGGAATGCAGGGAATGATTAACGGTAAAAAAGTTTTTTTAGGAAACGAAGCTTTACTGAATCAAAATGGTATCGAAACTTCAAAAGATATTTTAAAACAGGTTGAAAAAATTCAAAACGAAGGAAAAACAGTCTCTTACATTGCAATAAATAATGAATTGGTTGGTTTGGCAGTTATTCACGATGCGGTAAAACCCGAAGTAAAAGAAACCATTGCGTACCTTCATTCAAAAAACATAAAAATCATCATGTTAACAGGCGATCATCAACTAACGGCAAATGCGATTGCTCAACAAGTTGGTATTGACGAAGTTTTTGCTCAGCAACTTCCGCAGGACAAATTATCTATGATTGAATCGATCCAAAAAGAAGGAAAAATTATTACCATGATTGGTGACGGAATTAACGATGCACCTGCACTGGCAAAAGCCGATGTTGGAATTGCAATGGGTAACGGATCGGATCTGGCGCAGGATTTTGCAAAAATCACACTGCTAAACAGTTCCTTTGCCAATCTTAAAAAAGCGTACAACTTAAGTGAACGCGTAATGGTAAACATTCAGCAAAACCTGTTTTTTGCCTTTATTTACAATGTTATTGGTATTGCGGTTGCCGCAGGTGTTTTGTATTACACAACAGGAATGCTGCTTTCGCCAATGATTGCTGCCTTGGCAATGTGTTTAAGTTCGGTTTCTGTAATTGGTAATGCCTTGCGTTTGCGAAATGTAAAATTATCAAATCAATAAAATTGTTAATCGTTTAAAATTGATGTATTTTCGCTTGGTAAAAAAATAATATCAATCAACAATATGAAACAAGTACCTTTAAATGACGTTCACGTTGCTTTAGGAGCAAAAATGGTTCCTTTCGCAGGATATAATATGCCTGTTCAGTATGAAGGGGTTAACATTGAGCACGAAACGGTAAGAAACAGTGTGGGTGTTTTTGATGTATCGCACATGGGATTATTTAAAATTTCGGGAGACAACGCTTTAGGTTTAATTCAAAAAGTAACATCGAACGACGCTTCTGTTTTGGTTGCGGGAAAAGCGCAATACAGCTATCTGCCAAATGATAAAGGCGGAATTGTTGACGATATTATTACTTATAAAGTAAGCGATACCGAATATTTAATGGTTGTTAATGCATCAAATATTGATAAAGATTTTGAATGGATTTCATCTAACAATTCAATGAATGCTACTTTTGAAAATTTATCAGATCAATATTCGTTATTGGCAATTCAAGGTCCAAAAGCAAACGAAGCAATGCAAAGCTTAACAAATGTTGATTTGGCAAACCTGAAGTTTTATACGTTTGAAACAGGAACGTTTGCAGGAAAAGAAAACGTTATCGTTTCAGCAACCGGTTATACAGGATCGGGCGGAATTGAAATTTATGCTAAAAACGAAGATATCGTTCATATTTGGAACGAGGTTTTAAAAGCAGGCGAACAATTCGGCATTAAGCCAATTGGTTTGGCAGCGCGTGATACCTTACGTTTAGAAATGGGATATTGCTTATACGGAAACGAAATTAACGATACCACTTCGCCAATAGCTGCTGGTTTAGGTTGGGTTACTAAATTTACAAAAGATTTTGTGAACAGCGATAACATTAAAGCCGATAAGGAAAACGGTGTTGCAACAAAATTAATTGGTTTTGAATTGATTGACCGTGGAATTCCTCGTCACGATTACGAAATTGTTGATGCAGATGGCAACGTAATTGGTCATGTAACATCGGGTACACAATCACCATCTTTAAACAAAGGAATTGGAATGGGGTATGTAAACAAAGAATTTGCTAAAGAAGGATCAGAAATTTTTATCCGCATCCGTAAAAACGATATAAAAGCACAGGTTGTTAAAACACCTTTTTATAAGAAGTAAGAATATTAAATAAAAAAACGAAGCTTAAAGCTTCGTTTTTTTATTTAATTTATTTTGAAACTAGCTCGTAAATTTACACTTCCTGCTAAGTTTGCAATAATCGGAGACTTAGAATAGGGAGTTGAATTTAAATTACTACTTGCTCCAAGATATTCTTGTAACTCAACAGCTAAACTAAAATTTTCAGTAGTATAAAATTTATAGCTTGCACCTAACTGTAAGCCAGCTTGTACTTTATTTAATCGTTCATCTATACTAACACCGTCACTTTTAGCCTTGGTTACAAATGTTAGAGTTGGTCCAAACATAATATTCCATTTTCTGCTGTTTCCGATATGATAACCAAATTGTAACGGAACATTTATGGTTTCTATTTTATCTTCGGTTTCAACAATTATAAAGTAATCTGGTTCCGAGATATTAGGGTTTGCAACTCGTTTTTCAACATTATAAGAACTACCAAAAATTCTATATTCCATACCAGTCTTAATACTTAAAAGATCGCTAAAATAAAATAAAGCATTTACTCCAAACGAAGGTGTTGTAATTGCCTCATTATTTTTAGTTGACGAATCTCCATAATAATCAACTAATGACATCCCAACAAAGGGAGAAATTTCAATATCATTTTTTTCTCTTACCTGCGCATTCATTGAAGTAGCAGCCAAGATAGAAAACAGTAAAACCTTTCTCATTGATTATTAATTTTCTTTTTTAGAACCTAAATAAATAATAGCTTTAATACTTAAAGCTGAATTTCCGTAAAAAAAGTAATGCGTTTCATTACCAAAATCTACAAATTCTGGAATTCTTGTAAAATTCTGATAATCTGCAGCAAGCGAAATAGTTTCGGTAATCGGATATTTATATCCAACACCAATACCTAAACCTGCATAAAATCGATCCTCAATATCATTTATATTTATTGTTCCGTCTGACGTTTTGTAACTTATTCCATAAGTAAGTGTAGGTCCGAAATTCAAATACAGATTTCGTTTTTTTCCAAAATGTACTGTCGCATGAATAGGTAAAGCAATATTTGTAAAAGTTTCTTTAGATTGTATTTCTGTATTATTCCACCCAGAATTTAAAAATATTGGATTTTTTGAGCCCATCTGCATGAATTCAAATCCGGTTCTCAAAGACCATTTGCTGTTAAAATAAAATTCGGCATTAACCCCAAAATACGGAGAAACAATACTTTTATATGTTACATCATCACTTGTGTAAATTTTAGAAGTAGAAAAACCAGCAAATGGTTGTATTTCAATACTTCCTTTTTCTCTAACTTGTGCATTTACGGCAAAAGATGCCAATAAAGCAATAAAAAGTGTTTTTTTCATGTTTTTTAAGTTAAAATAATTCGTGTTTTTTTTTATAGAAAAACATCTTTTCTATAATTTTGCGTAAAATTAATAAAAAAAGAAATGGGAAGAGCGTTTGAATTTAGAAAAGCTAGAAAAATGAAACGTTGGTCGGCAATGGCTAAAACGTTTACGCGTATTGGTAAAGATATCGTAATGGCTGTTAAAGAAGGCGGACCTAACCCTGAAACAAATGCCCGCTTACGTGCCGTTATGCAGAATGCCAAAGCAGCGAACATGCCTAAGGAAAACGTAGAGCGCGCCATTAAAAAAGCATCAGATAAAGATACTGCCAATTATAAAGAAGTTTTGTTTGAAGGTTATGCACCACACGGAATTGCTGTGCTGATTGAAACTGCTACCGATAACAATAACAGAACCGTTGCTAATATTCGTTCATACTTTAATAAATGTAACGGAACCATGGGAACTCAAGGATCTGTTGATTTTATGTTTGATCATACCTGTAACTTTAGAATTGCAAAAGTAGAAGGTTTAGATTTGGAAGAATTTGAATTAGAACTGATAGATGCCGGCGTTGATGAAATTTTTGAAGACGAAGACGGAATCTTGATTTACGCTCCGTTTAATAGTTTCGGATCGATCCAAAAAGAACTGGAAGAACGCAATATGGAAATTCTTTCATCTGGTTTTGACCGTATTCCGCAAGTAACAAAAGAACTTACCGAAGAGCAAATTGCAGACGTTGAAAAATTGTTAGAAAAGATTGAAGAAGACGATGATGTACAAAACGTTTATACAACAATGGCTTAAATAATAAAAAGCGTTTCAAAATTGAAACGCTTTTTTTATTGAACTTCTTTAATTACATAAACATATCCCACATAAGTATCAAAAAGAGTTTTAAAAGTGTAAAAATAAGTACCCGAAGGTAATTCTCGGTTATTCTTGTCCTGACCTTTCCATTGATCTATGTATCCTTCTCCGTGTTTGTAAACCTCCATTCCGTAGCGATTAAAAATCTTTAATTCAACAAGGTTAAAAATTTCCAGATTAAAACCGTCGTTCAAGCCATCTTCATTTGGCGAAATTCCTTTGGGAACAACACAATCGTTCAACTGTAACTGAATAATATTATCGCACCAAAAATTATTCTTACCTTTTGTTCTTATCCAAACAAGCTTAGGAAATATATTTGGTTTATAATTAGTAACATTCATAATTTCTCTTACATCATTATAAGCATCGTTCTCATTTTCATAGAATTTTAAATCTATTTCGTTCATATAAGGAAACATCTTTGAGAGCAATAAATGAACATATGATAAATTCACGGCTGATGGATCATTTTTTAAATTACAAAGTATTAAAGGTTCTTTCAGCTCTGAAAATGGTAACATTTGTGCTGTTATAGTAAAAAATGTTATTGCCGCACAACCATTATCATTGTCTTTAACCCTAACCCATATTATCTTTGAAGTGTAACTTTTAATCTCATAATTTGTAACGGTAGTTATTTTGCTTGTGCCTTTTTCTGCATCCTCTTTGGTTTCATGGAATGTAATTGTAACATTATTGTCGTTACTTATTTCTGAATATTTATCTGATAAATTAACCAAAACAAAACCTTTCCCTTCATCACAAACAATAATGTCAGCAGGATTATTTACTGCAGAGCTAAATTTCAAAGATGCGTTTTTATTATCTATATTGTTATTCTCTTCTACTTCATCAACCACACCATTATTTGTGCCATCGTCATCTACTTTTGCTATTATTACAAAATCATTATCTACTGATTGTGGGATGTTCAATGTAATACTGCCAGTCAGTGAGCCTTTTATGGCAATATTGCTTTTTGTTTGTGTTGTACCTACCAAAATACCGTCTGCATAAAAAGCAATAGGAACATTCGCAATAAGATCTAACGATGCATTAATATTTGAAACAGTATATGAAACTTTAATATTTCTGCTGTCACAGGGTACATTTATATCA
Source organism: Paenimyroides baculatum (assembly GCA_040391685.1). Classification (GTDB taxonomy): domain Bacteria; phylum Bacteroidota; class Bacteroidia; order Flavobacteriales; family Flavobacteriaceae; genus Flavobacterium; species Flavobacterium baculatum_A. Next base: position 6,420 of record JBEBXJ010000003.1, on the reverse strand, counting down.
TCTATTGTAATGGTAGCGTCGGGCATTAAATTAATAAGCGTAACTGCCAAAGCATTTAAAGATATTATATCTCCACCGGAATCTATTTGAATATCCAGTGACTTGTCTCCTACTATTATATAATTGTCTATAGCAAAAAAATCCAAATCCATGTTATACAACACATTAGAACCTGTAAAACTATTTGTACCATTAAAAATGTTATCAGCTGGATTCAAAGGTAGATTACTTACCACATTGCCATTAATTCGCAATTCTTCGGCAGCTGCAATACTATCATCACCTTCCCATGCCAAAAAGCCAACTTTAGAATTCGCATTATCTGTCAAGTTCAAATCACTTAAAGTAATTTTAATATTGTTTGGATTTGAAATACTCCCGGGGCTTAAATATTGAAATCCATCATATATATTTACCATCTGTCCGGATAAAGTAGAATCTTCATATACAATAATAATTGCCCAACCCGCATATCCTGTTCCCCCACAATTAATACTGTTACCAAAATCGGAAAAAAGATAGTTACCATTTCCTGTTGTTTGTACTAAGTTAGTTACATCAGCAAATGCTCCAAAATTACCTATATCGAAAAAAGTCCTTTGAGCCGAAACAGGTACTCCGTTAAGTTCAATATCTAAATCTGCCTGACTTAAACTTCCATTACTTGACCAATATAAATAAGCAGCTGTAACTGTTTGACTAATATTCATATTTAAATTAGCCGATGACTGTGTTAGGATCATACAATTGGGGTCAATACTATTTTCTGCTGTATTTAGCGTATTACCAATCATTGTAAAATCGTAAGATCCAAAAAATTGTCGGTAAAGCGATATAGGTTGTGAGAAGCCTAAAAAGAAATTAAAAAGTAATACTAATAAGAATATTTTTTTATACATATCTTCACAGTGTTTTAACAAATAAAGATATAAAAAAATAACAATATATTAATTCAACATAGAAATAAATCTAAAATAATAAAAATTTCTATAAGACGATGATGTAAAAAATGTTTATACATTATAAAAAAGCGTTTCAAAATTGAAACACTTCTTTTTATTGAATTTCTTTAATCATATAAACATATCCTACATAAGTATCGAACAAAGTTTTAAAAATGTAGTAATAAGTTCCCGACGGTAGCTCTCGGTTATTTTTGTCCTGACCTTTCCATTGATCTATGTATCCTTCTCCGTGTTTGTAAACCTCCATTCCGTAGCGATTAAAAATCTTTAATTCAACAAGGTTAAAAATTTCGAGATTAAAACCGTCGTTCAAGCCATCTCCATTTGGCGAAATTCCTTTAGGAACAATACAATCGTTCAATTGTAACTGAATAATATTATCGCACCAGAGTTTTGTTTTTCCTTTTGCCTTAATATAAATAATATACGGAAATCTTGGTGGCTGATAGCTGTTAATATTGGTGATCTCATTGGTTTCAGCTTCGGCATCAGCTTCTGTTTCATAAAATTTCAGTTCAATTTCATCGATGTATGAAAATATTCTCGGCAAAAGCAAATATGCCAAAGATAAATTTGCTGCTAACGGATTGTTTTTGAAATTACAGATCATTAATGGCTCTTTCAACTCTGTAAAAGGTTTCATTTGTGCTGTAATTTTAAAAGAAGTAGTACTTGCGCAACCTGTAACATTATCTTTTACACGAACCCAAATATTTTTAGAAGTATAACTTTTTAATTCGTAATAATCAAAATTCTCAATAGCTCCTGTTCCCTTTTCTGCTTCATTTTGGCTTTGATGAAAACTAATAGTAACGTTGTTGCTTGTGCTTGCCTCAAACTGTTTAGAAGTTAGATCGAAAATCACAAAACCTTTTTCTTCTTTATCGCAAATAATAATATCGCTTGGTTTATTTATTTCGGGACCAAAAATCAAAGTAACATTTTCAGTATCGGTATTATTGGTTTCGTCTATTTCAATTACGGTTCCGTTTTTATCACCATCGTCATCAACACTTGCTGTTAGCGTAAAATTATCAGAAATTGATTCTGGAATGTTTAAAGTAATTGTTCCGGTTTCCGAATCATTTATCGGAATGTTATTTTTTGTAGTGGTTGTTCCAACCAAAACATCATCGGCATAAAAAGCTATAGGAACATTTTTAACCAACTGCGTGGTTCCGATGGTATTAAAAACGGTATAATCAACTTCAATTTGCCTACTATTACATTCTACCTTTACCTCGTCTATAACAATACTAGCATCAGCAAAAAGACTGCTTAACGCTACAAGAATATTATTTACAATGATTAAATCCTGACCTGTTTTTATATTTACGGTCATTGAAGTATCACCCAAAGAAATAAAACTGCCTACCTGAAAGTAATCAATATCCATATTCCATAAATTGGTAGCACCTGTATAAGTATTGGTTGAATTAAACACATTATTGGCAGGATTTAAAGGCGGATTACTTACTATTTTACCATTAATTCTCAATTCTTCGGCAACTGCAATATTCTCGTCGCCTTCCCAAGCTAAAAAACCAACTTTGGCATTATTAACATTTGTAACATTTAAACCGTTTAAAGTAATAGTAACATTTTGACCTGTATGATCAACAATCTGGAAACCTTCGTAAACACTTACCACTCTGTTTGGTAAAGTTAGGTCTTCATAAACCACAACAATGGACCAGCCTGCATAATTGCTTCCGGTTGGGCAGTAAGGAGCTATAACGTTTGTAAGGTCTAAATCGGACAGCGTGTAGTTTACGTTACCTGTTGCTTTTACAAATGTGGTAACATCAGCAAATGCTCCAAAAAACTCTAATCCTGTCGGACCTGTAGTTGCAAATGTCTTTTGGGCAGTGATGGGAGTGCCGTTTAATTTTACATTTAAATCTGCCTGAGAAGAATTCCCCGAGCCCGACCAGTATAAAAATGCTGCCTGAATATTAGCATTGGCATTTAAGTTAAGTAATGCACTTGACTGCGTTAAAATAGTACATGGCGCACCTGTTCCGTTTGGATTACTGTTCATGGTATTGCCTATCATGAAAAAATCGTACCGTCCTGTGTACTGTTTAAACAGTTTTACAGGTTGACTGTATGCTAAAAAGCTCGAAAAAAGTATTAAAAATCGTAGTATTTTTATCATAACTTTATTAGTTTCAATAAAAATACAAAAAATTAAACATCAATTAGTTAATTAACATCATACTCTTCATATTCAATATCAATTTTCTTTAACAGATAAAGAATATTTCCGTTGCTTTGAATGATTAGAGTATCTTTTGTGTGTCCGAATTTGTATGGAAACTGATGCTCTTGTATATTTTGAAAGTTGTCTGAATTGTACTGAGACTGATGCAGTGCCTTTATAAAAGTACTTTCATTATACCAATAAAATTTATTTTTTGAATTGAATTGATATATTGTATCGCCGTTATTAGAAGATCTATTTAAAAATCTTAAGTAGTCATTATCTAAAAATAAAATTTCATCTCGCCCAATTCCTAAATACCCATTAAAAGAAATTTCGATATTGGCATTTGGTTGTGTCAAACCGGGTGGATATATTCCTTTTAACTGCCAAAACCCAACTAATGCTTGAGATTTTGGTTTAATTTGATATCTTTGAACAATGTCATCTATATCATTATCGCAACTTACGAATACAAAAACGGCTATTAGAATTAATAGTTTTTTTATCATATATACACATGTTAAACTTTAAAAAATTTGTTATTTCTGAATCAAATTTAATTGAGTCTTTTAAAAAATCTATTTTTATAGGAAGGTAAAACAACTGATCATTTGGCAGCAGATTTTGTAATCGCATATAGTCTTTTTCGGTTGTGATAATTTTTCGTTGGTTTGCTTTTTGCAAAATATTATTTATTTCTTGATCTGAAAAAAAATGATGATCCGGAAAAGTTAAACAGTCGGGGTTGTTACAGTTCAACTGTTTAAAAAAATAGTCTGGTTTTGCTATTCCGGCTACGGCTACAAAGTCATTTTTAAGTTCACTTACGGGAATTTCTATAATGTTATTAGTAACTGAATGATGATATTTTATGTACGAGAAGAAAATTTTATCATTATCAATTGCAATTTCACTTTTAATTTGAAGTATTTCTTTTTCCGATAAATCAGCAGGACATTTAGTAACTACTACAACATTCGCTCTTTTCACTCCCGATTTACATTCACGCAGATTACCGGCAGGTAACACCAGATCGTTATAAAACAAATCGTCATAAGCAGTAAGCATAATATAAAAACCGGCTTTTATTTTTCTGTGCTGAAAAGCATCATCTAACAAAACAACTCCGGTTTTTGGTAAAGCTGCTAAAATATTATTTACACCTTCTACCCTATCTGCATTTACGGCTACATGAATATTTTTAAATTTTGAATGGTACTGAAAAGGTTCATCGCCAATTTCTTCGATAGTTGTAGTATCATTTGCTAAATAAAAACCTTTGCTTTTACGTTTGTAACCTCGACTTAAAACTGCTAAATTATATCTGTCTGACAAAAGTCTGATTAAATATTCCACCATTGGAGTTTTACCCGTTCCACCAACCGACAAGTTTCCTACAGCAATAATCGGTAAGTTAAAAGTCGTTGATTTTTTAATTCCTTTATCGTACAAAAAATTTCGCAAACTTGTTACAGCTGCATAAATCAATGTAAACGGAAATAATATTTTGCGTAGATTTTTCATTAAATAATTTCTGTTGATTTCGTTAAAAACAATCCCACATCATCGGGTGAAATAACAATTTTCTGTTTAGCAGTGTTTATCATTACTAAATTATCTGTTCTGGTTACAAACCAACTCATCTCACCAAATTCTTTATTGTGAAATGTACCAAAATAACTAAATACACCTCCAATCCCAAAATTTCGCACAGAACCTTTTATACTTTTATAAGCTATTGATTTTACTTCTAAAATATCTTCTCTTTTAATTAAAATCAATCCATTACGCTTTTTTATTAAAATTCCCTTTTCAGTAATATCATAACTACGCGGTTGATTTCTAAAAGTATAAAAAACAACTCCAAAAATCACTATCGAAATGGGAATAAGCAAAACATCTCTTTTCTCAAAATCTCCACTTAACAAACTTACAATAAAGAAGAAAATTAAAAGAAGCCCTAGAAAGCATAATACAGTAACGGTAAAAAAGGTAATTATTTTTACTGATGTACCTAATGAGGCTTTAAACATAATATTTTAAAATTTTCATCAACGAAAATAACGATTATTTTTATCTTTGAATACACTAAAAATGATATTGTGCAGTTAAAAGAGATTATTCCGATTTTAGAAGAAATGGCGCCCACAGCCTATGCCGAAGATTTTGACAATGTAGGTTTGCTTGTTGGCGATGTAAATGCAGCAATTACAGGTATTCTGGTTTGTCATGACGCTTTGGAAACCGTTATTAGCGAAGCCATTGAAAAAAACTGCAATTTAATTGTGTGTTTTCACCCAATACTTTTTTCGGGTTTAAAGAAAATCACTGGTAAAAATTATGTGGAACGCGCGGTTATTAAAGCCATTAAAAACGATATTGCCATTTACGCGGTGCATACAAGCTTAGACAATCATAAACTGGGTGTCAACAAAATTTTGTGCGATGCTTTGGGATTGATTAACACCAAAATTTTAATCCCGAAACAAGATTTCATCTATAAATTAACCACTTTTGTACCGAAAGATCATATTACCAAGGTTCAAAAAGCATTGTTTAGTGCTGGTGCAGGTGCCATTGGCAATTATTACGACTGTAGTTTTACATCATCCGGGATAGGATCTTTTACAGGAAACAACGACAGCAATCCGGTAATTGGTACTCAAAATGTTTTTACCGAAGTGGAAGAAATCAAGCTGGAAGTTACTTTTGAAAAATACCTGCAAAACAATATTTTAAAAGCGTTGTTTGAAAATCATCCGTACGAAGAAGTAGCCTATGAAATCACCAAATTGGAAAATACTCATCAAAATATTGGTTTGGGAATGATTGGGGAACTGGAAAACGAAGTTTCCGAAATCGATTTTCTTCAATTTGTAAAGCAAAAAGTAGAAACAGGCGGTATCCGTCATTCCGATTTACTGAATAAAAAAGTAAAAAAAGTAGCTGTTTTAGGTGGATCGGGCAGTTTTGCAATTGCAGCTGCCAAAGCCCATAATGCCGATGTATTGGTAACATCTGATTTAAAATACCACGATTTTTATCAGGCAGAAAACAAGATTTTATTAGCCGATGTTGGTCATTTTGAAAGCGAACGTTATGTAAAAAATTATATTTTTGATTATCTTTCAAAAAAAATACGTAATTTTGCAATTATTTTATCTGACATTAAAACAAATCCGGTTAACTACCTATAACTATGGCAAAGAAAGCAGAAACTGTTGAAGAAAAATTAAGAGCGTTATACGA
>JBEBXJ010000002.1:0-75200 GCA_040391685.1 Paenimyroides baculatum | reverse complement strand
CAAAATGTTCATTTTTAAACAAATGTGCAATGTTTTTTAAATCGCCGGTAATTAAGTTATCCATTCCAATAACATAAAAACCTTCGTTTATAAAGCGATCACATAAATGCGAACCTAAAAAACCTGCAGCGCCTGTAATTAATACCCGTTTCATTATTAAAATGTTTTGCGTAAAATTAACACTTTAAAACAAAAACAACGTACTATTTTAAATGTAAGTTGATAAATTGTAGAATGTTTTTTTTGAAATTTTCTTCTGAAAATTGCTGCGCGTGTTGATGTATCACTTCATAATTCCAACTCATTTTTTCAAATTCAGAAATACAATTATTTAAAGCTTTGGTAGTTTGTTCGGTAAAAAACAAGCCGGTTTCATTATTTATCACTGTTTCTGTAACACCACCTTTTTCAAAGTAAAGAACAGGTGTTCCACATGATTGGGCCTCTATTGCGGCAATGCCAAAACCTTCAACCCCCATTTGTATGAAAGCCTTTGCATTTTGTAAATATTCTGATAAAATTTCTACATTTTGAAAACCCAGAAATTCAATGTTTGGTGAAACAGCAATGCTTTTTAAAGATTTTAATTCTTCACCATCACCAATTACAATTAATCGTTTTTTGTTGATATTAAAGGCTTTAATCACTAAATCAAAACGTTTAATGGTGGCAATACGCCCTGCAATTACATAAAAATCTTGTTTTAAGGTTTTTAAAGGAAATACTTTTAAATTTACGGGTGGATAAATTACCGTTGATTCGCGCTGGTAATTTATTTTAATCCAATTTTGAACAAATTTAGAGTTACAAATAATATAGTCGGGGTTTTGTCCGTCTTTAAAATCCAACTTTCTAAAAAAAGGCAAAAACAATTTTGCTAATGGGTATGCTTTTTTAAAATATAGTGGTGCATCTTGCCAAATGTAATTAGAATTAGGTGCCTGAAAATAACTGATATGAATTTGTTTTTCATTAGATTTTTGTACCCCTTTTGCCACGGAATGTGAACTAGAAAAGATTAAGTCAACATCTCCAGAAATTACAATCTTTTTAATCGCGGTAAAAAATAATGGATAGAAAAATCTAAATTTTTTTCCATATCGTTGCAAATATGTAGTGTTGATTTTTTGTTTTTTTGGAAATACTTTATCTAGTTCAGAACTGTTCATAACATTTACCAAACAATGAATTTCATCAAAATTGATGCTTGTTTCCAATGCCTGAATTACTTTTTCCGCACCACCGTACTTATCCAACCAATCAACTACTAATGCTTTTTTCAACCTTGTTTGTTTTAAGAATTACAAAAATAGTATTTAATAAAGAAAAGAACACTACACCTATTTGGCGATCTAAAACATTTTCGGTTAAAAAACTTACACACACTACAATTATAAAGGTTTGATACAAAACCGATGCGTTTGGATAGAAATAAAACAGTGTTACCAAAAACAAGATCAAGCCAATGATTCCGAATTTTAATATTTGATCAAAATACTGATTATGAGTGTTGTAAGTTACTTTATTAAAATCTTCGTACGATTTGTAGGTAAAACCAGTATAACAATCGTTCAGTGCTTGCTGAACTTTATCGGCACCAACCCCTGCAATAAAATTTTCAGAGATTAATTCTGTGGCACAATGCCAAATGCCATAGCGGTAATTTACCTCATGAGGTTCTTGGTTTTTATTAGGTAAAACCATATCTTTTTCAACCACTTTAATGTATCGTTCTTTCATTGGCGAGAACCAAAATAAAGCAAAGGCACACAAAGGCAATGCAATTACAATCCTCCATTTTACGGTTTGCACAGTTATTGATTTCCATACCATAAACAGTAAGCCAACTAAGTAACATGCCAAAGCTATACGAGCCGAATAAATATAGATTGAGAACAATAAAAAAACTATTGCAAAAAGGCTTGATACATTTAGTTTTTTGTTAGAAAACATTCTAAAAGTTAGCCACAATGCGGCAAAAGTGCTTAATAATCCCAAGTAAGGCAAATGTAACGATGTAGCACCGGCAAACAAATTCCTAAAAACAGGATGATAAAAATCGTTCTGCTGCCAAGCACTGTTCCAACCAAAATTCATTACTTTCATCCAACCCAAAAAATTTAGCACAAGTACAGATATTATGTAAACAGAACCTATAATCTGCACTAATTTTTTTGTCACTATTTTTTTATTCAGAATAAATCCCAAAGGAAAAACAATAAAAGGCAAACTTTTGGTTATTGATTTGCTCAACTCTTTAAAATTCTCTGCAAACGGAAGGTAAAACACATACATTAAACACAGAAAAGATAATACTACAAAGGTGTATGTATGGGTTTTTAAAAGTGGAAATGTTTTGTTTTTATAGGCATTTGTTAAAGCTAGAACAAACCAAATCATCATTAAAAGAGAGAAATGATTTAGTTTTAAAACAGGAAAAAGACCTAATGAACAAGTGATAAAATAAAAAACTTTAGTTAAACGCATTTAATTCGGTTTTTAAAACATCAAGATAATTATTTCTTTTAAGATATTCTTGTGCTTTCAATGTTTTTTGTATCGCGTTTTCTTGATTCTTGAGAACCGATAAAATTTGATTTTTAAATTCAAAAATATCATCGGCATGAAAATACATATCGCGTGCTAAACCAATACCTTCTGCACCAACATTTGTGCTAACCAACGGCACACCGTTTATTAACGCATTTACCGATTTTACCTTTACGCCACTGCCGTGAAACATAGGGTTTATAAATACTTTTGCCTTTTGATAATATTGTTTTAAACACGGCGCATTTACAACAAAAGTAACATTTGGCAAATGACTGTATTTTTCTTGAATTTCTTTATCTGCTTCTTTTAAAGATCCAACAATGTAGAAATGATAATCAGGAACTTCTGCTATCAATAAAGAGTGAATGTTTTTTAAATACCAGTCTAATCCATAAGTGTTGTTCTGCATAAAAAGCGACCCCATGAAAACAACATTATTTTCGGCTTTTTCGGTAGGAACAACAATGTCATTGTTTATAGGAAAAGGCATGAAAACACTTTTATTTAAAAGAGCTACGGTTGCTAAATCGTCTTTAGAAATAAACCATAATTTATCGGCTTTATCGAAAACCTTTGCCGAGAGTCGTTTTATTTTAGAAGTTTCCATTTTATAGTAAATCTTCTCTTTTAAACTGCTTGAACTTTTGCCCAGCATTTTAAAATAATGGCTTTCGATATTATGAACCCGCACCACAATTTTTTTATAACTAATTGACTTATTTAAAGTAATTGGCCAACAAAATTCGCTTTCTAAAATAACTAAATCGTAGGTTTGATTTATATCAATAAATGCCAAACCTTTCCGGCTTAAAAACTGCAAAGGTAGATTGCTGAACAGCTGCTGCAAATGGTTTTCACGGCGGGTAAAGAAAAAATGACGTATATGTAGGTTAACCTCATCAATTTGTTTTTGCGTAGGGTTTACCTTATCTGTAACCACCAAATCAACTTCGTGTCCTAAAGAAGTTAAGCCTTTTATTCGTTCCCAAACATCAATAGCTCCGCCAAAAATAGGTGGCGTAGGAATAAACCCGCTAACAACTGCTATCTTCATTTTTACTTAAATTATATTTTTTCTCAAACACGTCGGCAATTGCTAAGAAAATCCACACGTCGTATTTTACATGATAGGTAATATATACAATTCCTGCCATAACTGCAAATGCCAAGGGAATTCGTAAAAAATAAAAATCTAAATCTTTTATTTTACTTAATGTTACGTATCTTTTTATATAGAAACGGTAAAAGAATATTAAAAAGAAAATGCCACCAAACATTAATTCATCAAAAAAAGCACTTTTAGTAGATAGCGCCTTTGTAGTTGACAGATAGCCGCGAATTTCCTGAAGATTAAACTGATCTACAATACTTGATTCTAAAATATATTCTAAAACCTGTGGATAATAGGTTACAAAACCACTCCACCCAACACCTAACGGGCATAATACAAAAACACAAACAGCTGTTATTACCGACGAAAAACGTGTACCAAAAGTACCACTGGTTGTTATCTGCTCTAATATTATTTCGCGTAGCACAAAACCCAAGTAACCGCCAACCACAAAAACCAACGCAATAACAATAAAAAATGCGTTTCTTAAATATTTATTTTGTTTAAGATACACCAGCGTTAAAGGTAAAATTGATAATAAAACAAGTAATAAAAATCCTTTTGATTCACTTACAAGTGAATAGGCTAAAAACAAATAAATACTTTGTAAATAAACCACCCATTTCCAAAAACCTTTAATTTTTAGATAATGTATTAAAAAAATGGGAAGAAAAATAAAAATAACTAAAATGGTTCCCGTCCAACTTTCTTCAGGGGTAAGCAAGCGCACACGCCAATATTTTCTTGGTAATGTATGTAATGCAGCTAGGAAAATTTTAGGAGTTTTTAAAAAATAGATTTCTAAAGTTAAAAAAACCGTAATAAATAATTGTGTTAAATATAATGCCGAAAAAAGGTTTCGTACAGAATTAAAATTATTACTTAAATACGAATAAAAAAATTGGTAAAGGATTAAAATTACTATTGGATAAACACTCATTTTTAGTGTTTTAACAATAATATTTTCTTCTAAGATAATGATCGTGTCATAGTGAATATATGTAACCAATAGAAAAACACCCGATATTAAAAAGGCGTAAAACAGATACTTTAAAAAATGTATGGTGTAGTTACTAAACTTTATTGTTTTGTTTGATAAAATATAAACAAGCATAAAAGGTATAAGTAATATAATAGGTGATCTGCCTATTTCGCCCACCAAATTATAAAGCGGAAAATCTTGATATATAGCAGCAAAAATTACTATTAGATATACAATTACCTGTTTATTTACTGTCATTAAATGTAATTTTAATCAGTTTGTTAGCCAACGCAATCTGTCCTTTGCGCAATCTGTTTAATATAATTAACAAGCTTGAAAAATAAAATTTAAAACCTAAAGTATAATACTTTTCAATAAACTTTCTTCTGCTAATAAACAGTTGTGTTTCAGAAAACGTACTTTTTTTCTTCTTTTTATATGATGATCCTATAGTTGCGCCTTCTTTATGATACACAATACTGTCTTGGCACCAATCTGGTTTATAATCTTTACTTTTTGCTCTGTAAACCCAATCTAATTCTTCGTAATAAAGAAAAAATTCTTCGTTAAGCAAACCTACTTCTTCCACAAATAATCTTGATACAAACATTGAAGCCCCAATAGGGTAATCAATATCTTGCAATTCATTCTTCGAAACGTTTTTACTTTTTCCTTCACCAATGTGCTTGCATATATAAAGTGATTTGTTAAAAGAGCCCCCAACTGCCTGTATCACTTCTTTATTGCTATAATATAATAATTTACTGCCTAAAATTGTTTTTTGATGTTGCTGATGATATAATTTTAATTCAATTAAGGCATTAGGATCAACTATGGTGTCGTTATTTAATATCCAAAAATAAGCGGCATTATTCTGTTGAAGACCAAACTGTAATGCTATATTATTTCCATGAGAAAAACCTTTATTTTCTTTTGCTTTTATTAAAACAAGCTTTTCATCTTTAAAAGTTTCATAGTTGCTTTGAGAAAAACTTATAAAAGGTATTTGCAAATTTTCTACAAATTCACTAATAATATTAAATTCGCGTAAACCTGATGAATTATCTACAACAATAATCTTAAAATCGTCTGTAGCCATCTCTAGCAATGAAAGAATACATGCGCAAGTATCCCCACTACCGTTATGGTTTAAAAGAATTACATACGTGTATTTTTTCATTCTGTTAACTCTTTTTTACCATTTATCCACATACTGGCTGTTACAAAAATCTCTGTGAGGTATAATGTTAAAACAATACCATATAACCTGTATTTACTTGTTAATGCAAATCCTAAAATTAATGTAATAAACAAAGCAATTATCAAAATTGTTAAAACTATTTTGTGTTGATTTTTAAATAGTAATGTTTGATAAAATGGAATATTCAATGCAATTATTATGGGTAAAAAAAGTAAATAACTACTTAATTGTAGCCCTTGCTTTACCTGATTTGTAAAGTTAAAATAATCTACCAAATAAGGCATTAACAATACAATTGTTACAGCAATAGTTGATAAAAACAATACATTTAAAAAAGTCATTTTAAAAAGATACGTTTTTGCATCATTAAAATTTTTTACAAGTAAGCCACAGTAACTTGGATAAGTTACATTAAAGAAAACACCTAAATAACTTCTAAAAGCCACTAAAAATAAATCAATGATTTTAAAAATTCCGGCATAGGTATTTCCTAAAACAGTATTAATAATGATAACCGGAGCTTGTGTATAGCAACTTACAGCAAAATTTGATAACACTATAGATTTATTTACTTTCACAAAAATTAGAACCCTTTTTAAAGATAGTTTGTTTTGTTTGGCAACCTTATAATAAAACCATGAATAAACAATACTATTTGACACACCTAAAATACCTACAACATACACATAATCGTTAGGTTTCTTTACTAAAAGATAAATAGCAACAATATAAATTAGCTTAGACCAAAATATTATATGATTGATTTTTTTAAATGTTTCTTTTGCTTGATAAATCCAAATAGGGTTATAATACCACGCAACAAGCCAGGTTAAACCCCAATAATAGGTTTTATCTACCTTTAAAACAATAAATAGTAAAACAAGTAAAACAGCTAAAGAAATACAACAGATAAATCGGTACTTGTAATTTAAACCTATGTAGCTTTGCAAATAAGCCGTTTTTTGTCTGTTAGCACTTATTTCTTTTACACCAATTAAATTCGCTCCAAACTCTATAAGGAGTCCCAATAATATGTAAACAGTTGTAACAACACCGACAATTCCCCATTTGTCAAGACCGCACACGGGTATAACATAAAGCGCAACTAAAAAAGGCACCAGCAAATTAATCACTTGTCCGGCACCATGTATTACAATATTTTTTATTGATGTTTGTTTATCCAAAAAAGCTAGTGTTTTAAACTTTTTATTTTAGAATTCAAATAGGCAATTACAATATATCCAATCATGAAAAATAAAGGCAAAATTATTGAATTTGGTAAAAACGGTCTTACCGGAATATTCATAAACTTGGTTGCCAAATACACTACCTTATCTTGCTCTATTAACTGTACATCAACAGCATTTAATTGTTTTAACAGTCCTTCTTTTGCTGTTAACAAATCTGCCAATTCAGGATAAGCATTCATTGTAATATCGTTTACTTTGTTTTCGCTACCTAAACGCTGAAACAAACCATTAATATATTCAACAGACTTTGCTATCTCTTCTCGTTTGGCAAGGGTATTCTTTTTTTCTATTTCTTTGCGTTGGTTAAAATACGGATCGCTGTTTAATTCTTCGATAATTTTATCAATACTTAAATCGGTTTTTCCAAAGCCATCGGTATAAATCGTTAAAAGATGAAATTTATAGTTTTTAGATGCCAGTTTGCTTTTAGAATATTTCTCAATATCTATAGCCCTATCACTTAAAATTTTAAAAGCCTCTAAATGGACAGGATCTGTTAAAATATAATTATAGGCATCATAAATAGGTTCAATTTTAATTTTGTAAACTTCATTGCCGGCATTGAGCGAAATTAATTTTTTGTTTAATTCTAAACGGTCGTAATCTTTAATTTTTTGGTTTAAATAATCAACACTTCCAAAGTTAGGCACAACAATAAGCTCGTGTCTTAATCTGTTTGATTTTGTAGAGTCGAGATACATTCCTAAAGCAATTCCAACAATTAAAAGTCCTAAAAAAACATACCATCTGCGTACAAAAAAACGCAAAAGACGATAAATGTTTAAAATAAAATTGTTGTAAAAACCGGTAGCGCGTTGAGTCATAAATTTAAAATCAACCTCATTTTGGTTATCTGAATTTTGGTTTAATGGTTTTTCCTGCATATTAACAATTAAATATTTGTTCTAGTATTTTTATGGTTATTAAGTATGTTGGTTTTACACCCGATGCTCCTAAACCGCCAGAAGCCAGTGTACTTCCTGTTTCCAACGGATTATCAGATGCGTAATAGGCGTACCTTACTTTTATGTTTGGGTTGATGCTTTTTCGTATTTTTGATGCTGACTGTATGGCTTTTTGATAATGTGCGCCTTCCATTTCCAAACCTATTACCCGCCAGGTTGAATCGTGAAAGAACTTTAATAAATCTTTGTTTTGTAACGATGTTCCCAAAACGGTAATCATAGATCCGCCAAAAACAGGAATATCGTTTCCTTCGAACATTTCTACGGTTAATTCATTTTCAAAAGGATAATTATCGCCTGTACCTTCGTTAATATGAGCTGTAGGGATCATAATATCTCCTTTATTACCCACTAAAATTCCTGCCTTACCCATAACCGAAACTGATTCTACATTTAAGTAAAAATCTTTATGAAATGGTTTCAGTAATTCGTCAATCGTTTCGTATGCCTGTTCTCCAAAAGCATAATCCATCACAACAAGTACAGGTTTTTCAGCATCATGTTCCGGCAAAGTGTATTTGTTAAACGCTGTATTTACAAACTTTATTTTAGCGGTATCAAAAATCTGTACGTCTATGTTTGTTCCCGATGTATCCGGTAAAAAAAGCATTCCTTCATTTGTAGCACGTTCTGCCACTAAAGCGCGTAAATCACTGTTTTCGGTTTTGCTTAGCTCTTCAAATATTTGCGTTTTATCCTTCCCGTTTAGTTTCGATTTTAAAACATCGACAGCAAAAATGGAATTCATTACACTGTGCATATTCGCACTGATGATGTGCAACGGACGGTTTAATAACTGTAAACGCTGTAATTCGGTTTTTATTTTGGTTGCCCAAATTTCACCGTAAATATGATGTCCCAACCGTTCGCGCAAAATCGGACTAAAAGTAATGGTTCTTTTGTTGTTTTCCAAAACTTCTTCCAAAGCAATTTTTCCCAGCCAGTAAATAACGTGTAAAAAACGATCCGGATTTTCCTCGGTAGAAAATGCGCTGTAAATATCGTTAATTTCTGCAAAGGTTCTGCCTAAAATTATAGTGGTGTGTGATATCGCAATTTCACGTTCGGTTAACGACAAAGGTTCTTGTGTTAAAACAGCGTGTTCTAACTTTAACCAGTCACGCGAAACATTGTCATCATCGTCAATTAAAATACGGTCTTTAATTTTGTGCGATTCCACAAACATAAAGGTTAAATGTGTTAAAACATCATAAATATCAGATCGTCCGCGTGTGATTTCGATGTTCATTTGTTCGTAATCGATACGGTAACAATTGCGTCGGCGTTTTGGTGGAACAATCGGTTTAAAATGGGATTGCGAATAACCTTCGTCTGATGTTAGGTTGATATACCTACATTCTTCTATACCAATTGGTAAACGTTCTATAACATACAGCAAACCACTTAATTCTACTTTTTCATCGGCGATGGATCCATAAATTTCCGGACGTAAAAGCAACAAGGCTTCGCGCAACGTTTCGCCCGAAACGCCCATTGGTTTGTAAAAACCGCGGTTAAACAAATGGCGCATGGTAATATACAAACGCTCTACTGCCGCCGATGATTCTTGTGCCCGTGTTCTTGTTATGTATTTTATTTCTGTCATTTTTTACTTAAATTTTCAAGCATTATCACAATAGACACATAGTTTTATATATATTTTAAAATGATTTGCTTCTATGTAACTATGTCGTAAATTATAATTTCATTCTTTTTAATTTGATAAAATCAATCCGATTGCCGGATCTACTATTTCTCTTGGTGCATTTGGATTTCTTGGCTGAAACTGATTGTTTGGAAACCATTCGCCATGCATGTATCTGAACGATGTTGTTTTTTCTACCTTATTGTTCATAACATCGGGCTGATATCGAAAATCTTCAAACAACTGATCTCCTTTAACAAAATTAGCCGGACGAAACTGATTGTTTTCGGTCATTAGCCATTCAACCGCAACAAAAATTCCGTTTTTAGGAATTTTAATATTGTACTTTAAAACGTTGATTAAATTTTTCTTGGTTCCGCGTTTTACGGTGGTAATGATAGGCTCAATCAGTAAATCATCGCTTGGGCAACTGTATTCGTTCATTCGTAAAAACCGAATTTTAATAGTGGCTGCCGCAACGGCACTTTTGGTGTACACAATTACTTTATCAATGTATTGAACCGATTTTATTTCGGCATCATTCTCAAAAAACTTTCCGTACATATACGGAACATTCCCCGGAGCAAAATACATGTTTTCGAAATGCGCATTGCCAATGGTATGATGAAAGGACTTTTCGGGCAGAACCAACAAAGCAGGTTGCGGAATTTCGTATGCTTCTAACGTAACATTCGTGGTTTTTGATGCTTCTTCCTTAAAAATACTGTGACCCGATGCGTTAAAAACCAAAGTATCTGTAGCCAATGCCGAGGGTATGTAGAACATGCCTAAAGAATCGGTTGTTGCGCCGTCGCTTCCATCTAAAACCCAAATATTTGTCAGCGATAAAGGTTTGTTTTCGAGATTGACCACCTTTCCGCTAATCTGTGCAAAAACACACATTGGGGTTATTAATAAAAGAAGCAGCAACTTTTTCATACGCTATTTTAGTTTTAATGACTGTTATTAACTTTATACCAAAAAGTTTAGAGGCGCCACTTCGAGTAGATTTTTCGTAATGAAATGAAGGAAAATCGTATCGAGAAGTTTTTGTTTTACAAGCTCTTGGCAGAGTTCTGTTCTCGACTTCGCTCGAACTGACGAAAATAATAATTTAGATTCTGGTTTGATATAAATTCATTGATAATCATTTTATTTCATGAATGAAATCGGCTATTTTTCTGTCGTTAGCCAAACGTGGTAACTTATTTTGACCGCCTAATTTCCCTTCCGATTTCATATATTCGTTAAAACCACCAACCGGAACTTTGGTAATTACTAAAGTACGCAAAACATTTCCAACAATTAAATCATCATAATAAACATTTTGATTTCTTAACGCAGTATCGATCTTCAATGCGAAATCTTCCAGATTGGTCGGTTCTTTTTCAAATTCAACCAACCATTCGTGATAAGGCAATCCATTTTCGGGATTAATTTGTGGCGCAACGGTAAATTCAGTAACCATAGCATCGGTTTCGCTCAAGACCTGCTGCATTGCCTGCTCAACTTCTTTACCAATAACGTGTTCGCCAAAAGCCGAAATGTAATGTTTAATGCGACCGGTTACAATAATTCTGTAAGGTTTTAAAGACGTAAACATAACGGTATCGCCAATATTATACGCCCATAAACCCGCATTAGTACTGATGATTAGTACATAATTAACGTTTAATGCCACCTCGCCTATTGTGTATCGTTTGGGATTTTCGGTATAAAATTCATCGGCTTTAATAAACTCGTAAAAAATACCGGCGTTTAAAAGCAGCAGCATTCCTTTTGCTTTTTGAGAATCCTGATAGGCAAAAAAACCTTCGGATGCCGGATACAGTTCGATACTGTCTACCTTTCTGCCAATTAGCTGTTCAAATTTTTTACGGTAAGGCTCATAATTCACTCCACCATAAATAAACAGATTGAAGTTTTTAAACAGATCGCCTACTTTTTTACCCGAAACTTGAATTAATCTGTCAAAATACATCTGTACCCACGAAGGAATTCCGGAAATAACCGACATATTCTGATCTTTCGTTTCCTGTACAATGGCATCAACCTTTGTTTCCCAATCATCGATACAGTTTGTTTCCCAACTTGGCAAACGGTTTTTTTGCAGGTATTTTGGCACGTAATGCGCAGCGATACCAGACAACCTACCCACTTTTACTCCGTTTTTTTCAGTCATTTCGGGACTTCCCTGTAAAAAGATCATTTTTCCATCGACAAAAGCAGCATTACCTGTTTCCTGAATGTAAAATAAAATGGCATTACGCGCACCTTCTACATGATAAGGCATGGATTCTTTTGTGATAGGAATATATTTTGCGCCCGATGTGGTGCCCGAAGTTTTTGCAAAATACAATGGTTTGCCCTTCCATAAAATATCTTTTTCGCCGGCAACCACTTTATCTACATAGGGTTTTAAAGCCTCGTAATCGCGCACGGGAACGTATTTTACAAAATCGGCATGCGATTTTATCGCCAAAAACAAATGATCTTTGCCAAACTGCGTTTGTTTTGCCTGCTGAATTAACGAATGAAACAGATTCTGCTGTATTACAACAGGTTTAATCATCCATTTTTGCTGCTGCATAACAACAATATTGGCAAATATTTTTGCAAAAAACGACTTTACAGACATACTTTGGTTTTTATATTACAAAAATCGAACTTCTTATTTTAATAAAACAACAAAGCTGCAAAAAGTTTAATTATTTTAATATTAACACTTTCTACTGTTAAAAATTACAAAATAAAAAAATAAGATCGGTTTAAAATGTTATATCTTTGCTTGATATTATTTATATTAAATATAATGAATTCTTTAGCTGTATTTTTAGGAATGGTTAGTCCGTGGCAGATAATTGTAATTATTGCCGTAATTTTGTTGATGTTTGGTGGAAAGAAAATTCCTGAATTAATGCGCGGCTTGGGCTCTGGTATTAAAGAATTTAAAGACGCTTCTAAAGAAGATGATAAAAATGATTCACAATCAAAAAAAGAATAAAAAATGGGAAGAATAGGAATGCCCGAAATATTGGTAATAGTAATAGTTTTGCTATTATTGTTTGGCGGAAAGAAAATTCCGGAATTAATGAAAGGATTAGGTTCTGGTATTAAAGAATTTAAAGATGCTACAAAAGACAACAGCGGAGCAACTTCAAATCCAAATAAAAACAATACTGATACAAAATCAGAATAATTTAAAAGATGCTTTTGTAGCATCTTTTTTTATTTTAATTATTGACTATATATATTTATGATAAACGTCACTTCGTAGCATAACGCAGTGAAGCCTTGCAACTGTCACATCGAGCGAAGTCGAGATGTCAAGACAGACTATCGAGAAGTTGTTAATTGATAAGTTCTTGACAAGCTCCGGTTTCCGCTCGAACTGACGAAGGTCTTACATAATATTTTAAACTTGAAACAACTAAAAATTAAATACCCGCTTGAAAAAATATCAAGCGGGTATCCCTTATAAAACATAATAAAAACACTACTTCTTTTTGTTAATTGCCTAATTTTAATTTAAACAATTAGTCTTTTTCATAACAATTCTTTTTTTGTAATTATCTTTTTCATATTATATAAAGCAAATGAAAGACCAAAAAACAGAAAGCGTATAATATTTCCATTGCATAAACCACAAATCCATATACATCAACACTTTGAGCAATAAATCATTTTTATAAATAAAAAATCACAATGCCAATTACTCAATTTACAATGTGAAAACGTACCCGAATTGAGTATTATTTCTACTATTTTAGTGTGTAATTGTTAGTCGTCAAAATCATGGTCAGCTGCAAACGCTTTTTCAGCTTGTCAACTTCCAGAACTTTTACCTGAACATGTTCATGCAGTTTAACCACTTCATTCACATCAGAAACAAAGCCTGCCTTTAACTGCGAAATATGCACCAGACCGCTTTCTTTAATGCCGATATCAACAAAACAACCAAAATTAGTAATGTTGTTAATAATGCCGTTATAAACTTTACCAACCTCAACATCGTTAATTGATTTTAAAGATGCATCGAATTCTAATACTTTTGCTTTTTTACGCGGATCCAGTCCCGGTTTTTCCAGTTCCTTCAGCAAATCGGTTATATAATGAATTCCAAATTGTTCTGAAATGTATTTTGATGGATCTATTTTTTCGATAGACAATTTATTTCCGATCAATTCGTTAGTACTGATTTTTAAATCTTTTGCCATTTTTTCTACCAAAGTATAAGCTTCCGGATGCACCGCAGAATTATCCAACACGAAATCACCATTAACAATGCGTACAAAGGCCGCTGCCTGCTGATAAGCTTTTTCACCCAAACGCGGTACGCTTTTCAGTTCTTTTCTATTGGTAAAAGCACCGTTTTCTGCTCGATATGTAACGATTTTTTCTGCCAGTTTTTCGCCTATTCCCGAAACATAACTCAATAACGACTTACTTGCCGTGTTTAAGTTGATACCTATTTTATTAACGCTGCGAATTACCACCTGATCTAATTCGTCTTTTAACAAAGTTTGATCCACATCGTGCTGGTATTGCCCCACTCCTATTGATTTTGGATCGATTTTAACCAACTCTGCCAACGGATCTTGCAAACGACGACCAATTGAAACGGCTCCACGAACGGTAACATCGTAATTAGGAAATTCGTCACGTGCAATTTTCGATGCCGAATAAACCGATGCTCCTGCTTCGCTTACCACAAAAACCTGCAAAGACTTATCAAAAGCTACTTTTTTTATAAAAAATTCTGTTTCGCGACTTGCTGTTCCATTTCCAATAGCAATGGCATCAATTTTATACGAATTTGCCATAGAACGTACTTTTTTGGTAGCCATGGCAATATCTTTTTGTGGTGCATGCGGAAAAATGGTTTCGTTATAAAGTAAATTTCCGTTTTCATCGATACACACCACTTTACAGCCGGTTTTAAAGCCCGGGTCAATACCCATGACACGTTTTTCTCCTAAAGGAGCCGACAATAACAACTGCGATAAATTCTCTGAAAACACACCGATCGATTGTAAATCGGCTTTTAGTTTGTATTCCTGCAACACTTCGTTAGACAACGTAGGTTCTAACAAACGCTTGTATGCATCGGCAACGGCTTTTGAAATTTCGGCAGCCGTTTCGTGATTTTTATTTTTAATTACAGTATCTTCAATAAATGTAATAGCTTCAGTTTTATCAATGCTTACATCTAACTTTACAAAACCCTCGTTGTTGGCACGCAACATTGCTAATAATCGGTGAGCAGGTGCTTTAAACAAAGGTTCGTTCCAATCGAAATACTGTTCAAATTTCTTTGCGGCATCTTCGTCTTTCTTTGCTTTTACAACTTTAGTAGATATTTCTGCATTACGCTGAAACTTGCGTCGAAGGGCTTTTCTAACAAAAATATTTTCATTGATCCATTCTGCAATAATATCGCGTGCGCCTTGAAGTGCATCTTCACCAGAAAAAACTTTACTGTTTAAATATCTTTCGGCAGTATATTCCAGATCGTCAATGTTTTGAGACATGATCATTTTTGCCAAAGGTTCTAATCCGGCTTCGCGTGCGGTATCGGCTTTGGTTTTTCTTTTCTTTTTATAGGGAAGATACAGATCTTCTATGTCAGTCAAATCAAAAGAATTCTGAATTTTATCTTTCAAGAAATCGGTCAACAATCCTTGTTCTTCTATCGATGCCAAAACAGATTCTTTCCTTTTAACAAGCGTTTCAAACTGATTGGAAAGTTTTGCTATTTGTTCGATCTGAACTTCATCTAAATTTCCCGTAGCATCTTTTCTATACCGCGCAATAAACGGAATGGTACAGTCTTGTGCTAATAATTCTAAGGTGTTTTGAATGGATTTATCGGAAACAGCAACTTTTTCCTTTATATATTGAATAGTGTTCATTGCATGAATTTTGAACTGCAAAAATACTACCTTTGCACCAATTACTACCGTATGAAATTTGTATTTGTATACTTAATTATTGTTAATTACATTGCCTTTAGCCTGTACCATTTAGATAAACAGCGGGCAATTAAAGGTAAACAACGTATTTCCGAAAAAAACCTGTTAACTATTGCTGCTTTTGGCGGAACTTTAGGTGCTTATATTGGTATGCAGAAATACCGACACAAAACCAAAAAATGGTCTTTTAAACTGTGGTTTTACGGTATTTTAATTTTACAGATTATCTTCTTTTTTGCTTTTTATAAGAAGAGGTTTTTTATATAAGAAAAGTATATATTGTCAAGCTGAACTTGTTTTACTTCGTACAGTCCGCAAGCTCGGGTCAGCTTCTCATTTATTTACTTAAAAATGAGATTCCGGAACAAGTCCGGAATGACAAAATTGAATATTTTATAAAATTCTTTTAAACTTCTTACTTAACTACAAGCAATTTTATTTACACGGGTTTCGTGACGTCCACCTTCAAACTCGGTAGTTAAAAAAGCATCAACCATTTCTAAAACTTGCGGAATAGCGGTAAAGCGTGCCGGAATAGAAATAACGTTTGCGTTGTTATGCTGGCGCGCTAAAACGGCAATCTCTTTTGTCCAACACAAGGCACAACGAACACCTTGATGTTTGTTTGCACTCATGGCAATACCATTACCCGAACCGCAGATTACAATTCCAAAATCAACATTATGGTCTTCAACATCCTGTGCTACTTTATGTCCGAAATCAGGGTAATCAACAGAATCAAAAGTATCGGTTCCGTAATTTACCACTTCAATTCCTTTATCCTGAAGCATTTGTACAATGGCTTTTTTGTATTCCGGGCCTGCGTGATCGTTTCCTATTGCTATTTTCATATTGTTAGTTGTATTGTTTGTACAAAGGTAATTATTTTGAATTATTGAAAGATTTAAAAATTTTATTTGAGTAGAAATTTTATATTTGAAAAAACACCATTTCAAATGCTTAACATTAAATTTGAAAAAATTACACTAAATAAAATACTTATGTTCATTTTTCTGAATAGTATTTGTATTGCTGCTGCTTATTTATGTTGTATTTCAAAAAATATCTTTTTAATGATTATCCCAATCTCTGTAATGTTTTCATTATTAGCTTTTTTTATCGAGAAAGGTATTATTATAAACAAAACCACAAATAGTTTCATGATTTTTAAATCTTTTTTAGGGATCAAAATAAAAGGGAATTGGCAATTGTTACCTAATTCAAAATATATATCAATATTTAAGACACGACTTGTTCAAGAGGATAATTATAAAGTTCCGCCTACCAAAAATTATTATGAAGTTTATCAAATCAATATCTTCGACGTTGACAATTACTGTATAACACTTTTAAATACTGAAAAGTTAGAAAATGCAAAAAAAGCTGTATTGCAAATATCTTCATATCTAAATCTTCCAATATTAGATACAACTACTCCTGAAAGCAAATGGGTTAAACACTTATAAATTCTATCAAAACCAATAATTAAGACAAAATTTACATTTACACTTTAATATTTTCTTACCTTTAATACATATTTGAGCATTTTGCTTAAACAAACTTATATATGACAAAGAAAATAAGAAAATTTCATAAGAAACCCGGCAAAGATTATTCCGGACAAATTTTAAAATTACTATCACAAAACAGCTCTAAAACTTTTAATTACAAACAAATAGCTGCTGTTTTGGAAGTTACCGATACCAAAGGAAGAAACGACATTATTAAAGAATTAAAATATCTGGTTTCTACCCAGAAGATTGAAGAAGCAGATACCGGAAAGTTCCGTATTTTGGAACAATCAAGCTATTTTGAAGGTACTATAGACATGACTGCCCGTAAAGCGGCTTATTTCATCAGTCCCGAATTTGACGAAGATCCGTTCATTCCAACCAACAATTTAAACAAAGCACTGCATGGCGATCGCGTAAAAGTCTACGTTTACAACAAACGCAAAGGTAAAAAGCCCGAAGCCGAAGTTATTGAAATTTTAGAGCGTAAAAAAGACGAGTTTGTGGGGGTTATTCAAATAAACGGCACTTTTGCTTTCGTTGTTACGGCAAACCCTAAAATGTACGTGGATTTATTTATTCCGAAGGAAAAATTTGGTGATGCCGAAAACGGCGATGTGGTTTTGGTTAAAATGACCGACTGGCCTGAAAAAGCCAACAATCCGTACGGACAGGTAATCAAAGTTCTGGGAAAACCGGGTGAACACAATACCGAAATGCACGCTATTTTGGCTGAATATGGTTTACCAACCGATTTTCCTGTTGAAGTAGAAGCTTTCGCTCAGAAATTGGACACATCTATTACCGAAGAAGAAATCGCTAAACGTAGAGATATGCGCGATGTGCTGACTTTTACCATTGATCCGCGCGATGCAAAAGATTTCGATGACGCCTTATCCTTTCAGGTTTTAGAAAACGGAAATTACGAAATCGGGGTACATATTGCCGATGTCTCGCATTATTTGCAGGAAGGAACTGTTTTAGACGAAGAAGCTTACAACCGTGCCACATCTATTTATCTGGTAGATCGTGTGGTGCCGATGCTTCCGGAAGTATTATCAAACTTTGCGTGTTCGTTACGACCAAACGAAGAAAAATATACCTTTTCTGCAATTTTCGAACTGAATAAAAAAGCCGAAATTGTGAATTCGTGGTTTGGCAGAACCGTAATTTATTCAGACAAGCGTTTTGCTTACGAAGAAGCGCAGGTTATTATTGAAACTAAAACAAATAAAATTCCTGCCGAAATATCGTTAACCAACGAAGATCAAACCATAGAAAAACCAATTGTTGATGCAATTTTAACAATGGACGATCTGGCTAAAAAGATGCGAGCAAAACGCATGGCAAATGGTGCAATATCTTTTGATAAAGTAGAAGTAAAGTTCCATTTAGATGAAAACGACGAGCCAACAGGCGTTTACTTTAAAGTGTCTAAAGATGCCAACCATTTAATTGAAGAATTTATGTTGCTGGCCAACCGCAAGGTATCAGAATTCATTGGAAAACAAAAGAAAACGTTTATTTATCGTATACATGATGAACCGGATCAGGATAAATTATTCAATCTGCAAACGGTTATTTCTAAATTTGGATACGGTTTAAATTTTAAATCGAAAGGTGATATTTCTAAATCGCTTAATAAATTGTTAAGTGATGTTCAAGGTAAAAAAGAACAAAATTTAGTAGATACTTTGGCAATTCGCAGTATGAGCAAAGCAGCGTATTCTACACAAAACATTGGACATTACGGCTTGGCATTCGATTATTATTCACACTTTACATCTCCAATTCGTCGTTACCCCGATGTAATGGTTCACAGATTGCTGCAAAACTATTTAGACGGAGCAAAATCGGCAGATGAAGAAGTTTACGAAGCCAAATGTGTGCATACGTCACAAATGGAAAATTTAGCTGCAAATGCTGAACGCGACAGCATAAAATACATGCAGGTGAAGTTTATGCAGGATCATAAAGATCAGGAGTTTTTAGGGGTGATTTCCGGTGTTACTGAATGGGGAATTTACGTTGAAATTGTAGAAAACAAATGCGAAGGAATGGTGCGTATCCGCGAAATTAAAGACGATTATTACACTTTTGACGAAAAACAATACGCTTTAGTTGGCGAGGTTACCAAAAATCTGCTGCAATTGGGCGATGAAATTATCGTGAAGGTAAAAAACGCCGATCTGGTTAAAAAACAGTTAGATTTTACGTTTATTAAAAAAGTAAATGAATAATGAAGAAACAATTTTTTATAACCGCCTTGTTTTTAGGATTTCAAACTTTTGTAAGTGCACAAGTTGATAAAAATGTGGGCGATTTTACATCGTTAAAAGCAAGCAACCGCATTAAAATTGAACTTATTCCTTCAGCAGAAAACAAGATTGTTTTAAAAGAAAGTCAGGCTGATGCAGTGAATATCATCAATAAAAATGGTCGGTTGGTTTTAAAAAACACCTTGAAAGAACTGGTTTCAGAAAGTGAATATTCTGTTACCATTCAGGTTTATTTCAACAATTTAAAAGAAATCGATGCACAAGGTGGTTCGTATATTTTCAGCGATGCCGTAATAGATCAAAATAAACTGGAATTAAGTGCCAATTTAGGTTCCACCATAAAACTGAACCTGAAAACAGAAACATTAACTGTTAATTCAAATACGGGCGCAAAACTTTATTTAAGCGGTTCGGTATCAAAATCGGTTAAAATTTCGGCATCATCCGGCGGACAAATAACAGCAAATGAACTAACTACATTACGCAATATTATTAAAGTAAATTCCGGAAGTGTGGTTAAAGCTACAGCAACCGATTATCTGGAAGCACAAGTACTTGCCGGCGGAAGCATTAAAATTCACGGAAAACCCAAAGATGTTAAAGAAAAAATAACCTTGGGCGGTACTATAGAATATATTAAATAATTTTATCGTAAATTTGTATTAACATTCAATTAAAATGCCAATTACAGTTGGCATTTTTTTTATACAAAATGGATTTATTTTTCACAGGAATATCGCTTGGTTTTTTTCTCAGTTTCATGATTGGGCCGGTTTTTTTTATTTTAATAGAAACCAGTATTACCAAAGGATTTAAAGCTGCATTAACTTTTGATGCCGGTGTTATCATAGCCGACATCTGTTTTATTTTAATCGCTTATTTTAGCAGCTTTCAGTTAATAAACAGTATTAAAGACGATCCCGGACTTTTTCTTTTTGGTGGAATGATCATGATTACCTACGGAACCATTTCGTTTATTAGATTACAAAAGCTAAAAAAAGCAGAAATCCATATTGAAACCGCTAATTACAGAAATAATTACCTGTCATTATTTGCTAAAGGTTTTTTGTTGAACTTTATCAACGTTGGGGTTTTGGGATTTTGGCTGGCAATAATTATAACTATTGGTCCGCAGTTAGAAATGAACCACGGCAAAATGATTAACTTCTTCGCTTTTGTAATTGGAGCGTATCTGCTCACCGATGTTATCAAAATGCTTTTAGCAAAGCAATTGCAAAGCAAACTTACTCCTAAAAACATCTTAAAGGTAAAAAAAATAAGTAGTATCATTTTAATTGTTTTTGGCGCAGTAATCATGTCCAAATCCTTCATTAAAAATGAGCCCGATTTTATTAAAAATAAAATTCATTTGCCAACTACTCCTACTTTAAAAGATAGTTCTGCAAAAACACTTTCTTTTTTAAGGTTGATCTTCCTAAAAAATAATAAATAGTCTTTACAACCTTTTTGTTTACATTTACGTCTATACTTTAAACAAACATTTATATATGAAAAAACATTTTCTAACAATCTGTATTTTTAGCGCATTGGCATTTGGTTCTGTTTCTTGTGATTCTAACGATGACAACCACATACACCAAGAAAACAAACTGGAAAAATTTAAAGGAACATGGACCGGAACGTTCTCTGGCGGAGATTCAGGTAACTGGACTGCAACAATTGATGCAGCAGGAAAAGCAACAGGAACAGTAACTTCTAACAGCGTAGCATCAGTAAACTTTGTATTAACAGGCGATGTTTCGGAAAACGGAACAATAAATGTTTCCTACACTTACAACGGTCAGGAAGTAGGAACAATGACAGGAACGTTGACAGAAACAACCGGATCGGGAACTTGGAACAGTCCGGTTCAGGATTTAGACGGAACGTGGATAGGTACCAAAAACTAAAGAATCAGCTTTAAAAGCTGATTTTTTAGTTTTATAAACTGTTGTTTAATTTACTATGCTTTTTACTATATACAAAATAAATTATTAAACCTAAACCTAACCAAATACCTAAACGTTCCCAACTTTCTACAGGTAATGACATCATCATAATTAAACAAACTATAATGCCTAATATAGGTACTAAAGGCACTAATGGTGTCTTAAAAGGGCGTTCAATATCGGGATTTGTTTTACGTAAAACCAAAATTCCTATACATACTAATGTAAATGCAAATAAGGTTCCTATACTTACCATATGACCTAAATCGGATACCGGTACAAATCCTGCAAATAAACTTACAAAAATCATAAATACCAGGTTTGTTTTCCAAGGCGTTTGTCTTTTAGACAAATCTGAAAACATTTTAGGCAACAACCCATCTTTACTCATAGAATAAAACACCCTACTTTGCCCCAATAACATTACTAAAATAACCGAAGTGTATCCTGCTATAATGGTGACAATTAAAGCGGTATTTAAAAAGTGGTAACCCGTTTTAGCAAATGCCGTTGCAACTGGTTTGGCATCACCTTTAAACATTAAATAATTTTCCAAACCTGTTAAAACATAAGCGAACAACACATATAAAATGGTACAAATCAGCAACGATCCGATAATTCCGAAAGGCATTCCCTTTTTAGGATTCTTAGCTTCCTGCGCCGCTGTACTAACAGCATCAAAACCTATAAAAGCAAAGAATACAACACCGGCACCACGTAAAACGCCACTCCACCCGTATTCTCCGAAATATTCGCTTGATAAAAATGAAGAAAAAGACAATTCACCACTTTTAACCATTTCTTCTCCAACATTAACAGGAATAAAAGGGTCGTGATTTGTCGGATTAATAAACTGCCAACCTAAAGCAATGAATATTATAACTACTGTTACTTTTAAAATAACCAATATATTATTTAAACGCGCCGATTCTTGTGTACCACGTATTAACAATAATGATATTAAACACACAATAATTATTGCAGGTAGATTAATAATTCCGCCTTCAAAAGGTCCTTTTAAAAATTCTATGGGAATTTCGAGGTTGAATATTTTAAGCAGTTCATTAAAGTATTGCGACCAACTTACTGCTACCGTGGCACTTGCCAAAGCATATTCTAAAACCAAATCCCAGCCAATGATCCATGCAATAAATTCGCCCATTGTTGCATAAGAATAGGTATAGGCACTTCCCGCAACGGGTAACATAGAAGAAAACTCTGCATAACATAAGCCTGCAAAAGCACAACCCAAAGCAGCAATTATAAATGAAATAGCTACGGCAGGTCCAGCATTATCGGCAGCTGCAATACCAGTTAATGAAAACAAGCCAGCACCAATAATTGCCCCAACTCCTAATGCTACAAGGCCCCACGAGCCAAAGGTTTTCTTTAAAGTACCTTCGCCCTGCTCATTAGCTTCTGCAATTAACGATGAAATAGATTTTTTAGAAAAAATACCCATATAATCAATGTTATAGTTTTTGTTAAAATATACTTAAAATCAAATATAGGTAAAATAAATAAACGGTTTAAATTCTTTTTAAATTTTATGACAGATGTTATTTTTGAACATACCACCCTGTTTCCTTATTGAATTTTAAAACAAATTTCTGTGTTATAAAGGCCGCATTCGGGTTTTTATCTTTACTTAAACCGGCAAACGGCGTGGTGGTTTTAATAAGCTTTGCAGATGCAGTTGCTTTAGTTTTACTGTTTAGTTCCAGCTGCACATCAGAATCTTCCTGAACGGTAAAAAGATATGTTTTAACCTGTGCTTTGTTCTTTTTTTGATCGATTACAAAATCGGCAGCCTTGGTAGTTAAGCCGATATTGACAACTAAAACAGAATCTTTAGAAAGCAGTTTTTTATGTGAACTGATCGTTTTTAAACTGATTAAATCTTGCGATGCCAGATTTCTTAAAACTGATAGTTCGGCAGAATCTTTACGAACACTGTATTTTTGTTCGCCTAACTGTAAAGTCGTTTTTTCGAAATAAGGATACTTTTCGATATGCGTTTTAATCAGGTTTGTAGCCTGTTTAACCGATAAAGATTCAGACGAACACGCTGCAATAACCATCAACAGAAAGAATAATGCAATTTTCTTCATAGTATGAATTTTAAAGCTAAATATAGCAATTTGAAAAATGCAAGTGTTAAGAAAACAAAAAAACCTTCAATAGTTTGAAGGTTTTTTGAAGAGGCATCTAGCGGATTCGAACCGCTGTAGTCGGTTTTGCAGACCGGTGCCTAGCCGCTCGGCCAAGATGCCATTCTGTAATGTGTTTGCAAATCTACTACAAAAAATTAAATATCAAAACCTAAAGCATAAAATTATGCCCGGTATTCTTCCATAACAATAGTAACTTGCTGTACGTCACCACCAATAGGCGGATTTATTTTCGATACTTCCAACAAAATGCTTGAAACCATAGGCAGTTCGTTAAAAATACGCACTACAATTCGTTTGGCAACATGCTCTAACAATTTAGATCGTATCGCCATTTCTTCTTTAACAATACGGTTTAAATGCACATAATCTACGGTATCAGCCAATTCGTCGGTTTCGGCAGATTTTCTTAAATCAGCTTTAATTTGTAAATCAACTCTATATTCCGATCCTATTTTGGCTTCTTCAATTAAACAACCGTGATTTGTGAAAACGCGTATGTTTGTTAAGCGAATAATTCCCATATAATTTGTTTCAGGTTTCAAGTTCAAATTTACTAACTTTTTATCTGTTTTTTTATGAACTTTAAACTTTAAACTTTAAACATTTTCTATCTTTGTATAAAAGTTAGAAATACAATGTCAACAAAAGAAAAATCATTGAATTTTATAGAACAAATCATTGAAGAGGATTTAAAAAATGGTTTGGCACAAGATAAATTACGTTTTCGTTTTCCGCCCGAACCTAACGGATACCTGCACATTGGGCATGCATCGTCGATCTGTTTAAATTTTGGTTTAGGATTAGATTACAACGCACCGATAAATCTACGTTTTGACGATACCAACCCTGCAAAAGAAGAGCAGGAGTTTGTTGACGCTATTAAATACGATGTGGAATGGTTAGGATATAAATGGGATCAGGAAGTTTATGCGTCTGATTATTTTCAGGAATTATATGATTGGGCTGTTCTTTTAATTAAAAAAGGTAAGGCGTATGTTGATAATTTATCGGCAGAAGAAATTGCAAAGCAAAAAGGTACACCAACACAAGCTGGAGTGAATTCCCCAAACCGCAACCGATCGGTTGAAGAAAACCTGGATTTGTTCGAAAGAATGAAAAACGGTGAGTTTGCCGAAGGTGCATATATTTTACGTGCCAAGATCGATATGGCATCGCCTAATATGTTAATGCGCGACCCGATTATGTACCGCATCATCAACGCGTCGCACCACAGAACGGGCGCAAATTGGAAAATTTATCCTATGTACGACTGGGCTCATGGCGAAAGCGATTATATCGAACAAATTTCACATTCGTTCTGTACGTTGGAATTTTTACCGCACCGCGAATTGTACGATTGGTTTTTAGATCAAATTTACGATGAGGAGAAAGTTCGACCAAAACAACGCGAATTTGCCCGAAGAAATTTATCACACACCGTTGTATCAAAACGTAAGTTATTGCAATTGGTAAATGAAGGACATGTTACCGGTTGGGATGATCCGCGTATGAGCACCATTTCGGGTATGCGTCGTCGTGGTTATACACCAACTGCGATTCGTAATTTTGCGAATACCATTGGAATTGCAAAACGCACCAATTTAATTGATGTTTCGTTGTTAGAATTCTGCGTTCGTGAAGATTTAAACAAAATTACCGATCGGGTAATGGCTGTTTTAGATCCGGTTAAGTTAGTTATTACGAATTATCCCGAAGGTCAGGAAGAATGGCTTGATGCAGAAAATAATCCGGAAGCAGAAGAATTAACGTTTAGAAAAGTTCCTTTTTCAAGAGAATTATATATTGAACGCGAAGATTTCTTGGAAGAAGCAAATAACAAGTTTTTCCGATTAACATTGGGGAAAGAAGTCCGTTTAAAAAATGCCTACATTATTAAAGGTGAAAGCGTTATAAAAGACGAAAACGGAAACATTACCGAAATTCATGTTACGTATGATGCTGATTCAAAATCGGGAAGCGGAACAGAAGCATCAAAACGCAAGGTAAAAGGAACGATCCATTGGGTTTCTATTCCGCATGCTGTTGAAGCTGAAGTACGTATTTACGACCGTTTGTTTACACACGAAAATCCTGACGGAAACAAAGAGGTTGATTTTAAAGAATACATTAACCCCGATTCGTTAAAAGTAATCACAGGTTATGTAGAACCAAGCTTAAAAACAGCTGTAAGCGGCGATAAATTCCAATTCCAACGTTTGGGTTATTTCGCAACCGATAAAGATTCTACTGAAGAAAAACTGGTATTTAATAAAACAGTGGGCTTACGCGATACGTGGGCTAAGGTTGAAAGTAAAGAGTAAGTTTTTTTAGATTTATAAATTGAAATCCCAGCTATATGTTGGGATTTTTTGTTTGTATCTTACAACACAAGCATGATGTTCAACCAATTACAACATTTCATTCTAAAAGAAACAACACACTTACTTTTCAAATATCTTTTATTATTGTAACTTTGATATGAATAAATTACGCCATGAATAGCAATTCACTTAAACAAGTTAACTCTAAACTAAAACAACTTCCAGAAAAATTTTTGGAAGAAGTAGAGCGTTACATTGATTTTTTAACCTTTAAATATAAACAAGAAACAGAAGATGTGCCACAATGGCAGAAAGATCTTGTTTTGAAACGCATAAAAGAAGTAAAACAACCAGTTGATGCATTTGATATGTTAGATGAATTAGAGAACGAGTAATGCAGAAATATACCATTATTGCCGACCCAAGCGTAAAACACGATTTGAAAGAAGCTAAAGATTACCTAAACAGTAAAAGAAAAGATTACGGTAAAGTTTTTTTGAAACAATACAGGGAAACTTTAAAAGCTTTACAGCAAAATCCACACTTTCAAATTCGATATAATGATATTCACTGCCTGCCTTTAAAAGATTTTAAATACATGATTCATTTTAAGGTAGATGAATCTAAAAAAGAAGTACATATCTACGCAGTACTTTCTACATATTTAAACCCGAAAGAAAGCTGGATGTAAAAGCACGGATTGCAAATCCGCGCTATCAGGGTTGGGGTTTGGTGTTAATATCCGTTTTATTTAATTAAAATTATTGTACCAATAATCAAGAAAACTAGTCCAATAAATAAAAATATAATGAATAACTTTTTTTGAGAAGATGGAAAGATTATAAATTCTTCTGAATTTTCTTTATTATAAATTACTTCTACTATTTTTCCAATATCATACTTAGATTGTGTCTGAAAATCACTCCATTTTACAATTTTCGTATTTGATGAATCATTATATTTTATTTCGTATTTGTAATAAATATCGCTTAGTTCATCTGCTCCTTGTAACGCTCTTGTCTTTTCAATTTTTACATTAACAATCTCTCCATCTGTCTTAATTCCGTACTTTAATTTATTTTTTAGTTTTAGGTAAAATACTATTCCAAACAGAAATATCACTACTCCGATTAAAATAAAAACTATAAGTAATTTATTATTTATCTCGATCATTATAAGCTTTTAAGTAATTGCCATGAATTTTGAAAACCTTATCTTTTTATATGCTCATAAATAGTTAACCAAATCTTTCTTAATACATTTTATATTTAATCTTTAAACTATCACCCTTAACAAATTCTTCTGGTACGTAATTAAAAATTAGGTTAGAACTATACCATTCCGTTTCAAATGCTTTATGTACTTTATTTTCTAAGTAAATTTTATTATATCTTCCTGAACCATTTTCAAATTCAATATATCCTTTCCCTTTTACATAACCTTCTATAATAATTTCTACTCCTGAAATATTTCCTTCCTTACTAAAATTTAAAGTATCTGTAATTGGTTTTGATAAATCATTTAGCAACAATTCTTTATATTCCTGATTATTAGAACAAGAGTGAAATAAAAATATCACAAAAACAAATAATAAAAACGTGATGCGCATTATTTATTATCTAAACCTCATCCAAAATCTCATCGGTTAATCGGTACGG
Source organism: Paenimyroides baculatum (assembly GCA_040391685.1). GTDB lineage: Bacteria > Bacteroidota > Bacteroidia > Flavobacteriales > Flavobacteriaceae > Flavobacterium > Flavobacterium baculatum_A. Next base: position 47,629 of record JBEBXJ010000002.1, on the reverse strand, counting down.
AGCTTCATCATCAAACTCACCTTCCCATTTGGCAATTACTACCGTTGCCAAACAGTTACCAATAACGTTTACCGATGTTCGTGCCATATCCATTAATTCATCAATCCCTAAAATAGCGGCGATAATAAAAACCGGCAATCCAAATTGTTCTGCCGTTGCAATTAAAACGATTAACGATGCACGCGGAACGGCTGCAACTCCTTTAGATGTGATCATTAAGGTAAAGGCAATACCTAACTGCTGCCCGATATCTAAATTCATTCCGGCTGCCTGTGCCACAAATATCGACGCTAATGAAAGATAGAGTGACGTTCCATCTAAATTAAAACTATAACCCGTAGGAATTACAAAAGATACAATTTTACGCGGCACTCCGAATTTTTCCATAGCGCTCATGGCTTTTGGTAAAGCGGCATCGGAACTTGTGGTTGCAAACGCAATAGAAACAGGTTCTTTTACGGCTGCTATAAACTTTTTAATAGGTATTTTTAAGAACAACATAATCGGAACAAAAACCAGCAGTATAAATAATACCAACGCCAGATATAATGATCCTAAAAGCATGAACAGGTTTTTAAGGATATCAACACCTAAGTGCCCTACCGTATAAGCCATTGCAGCCCCTACACCTATTGGTGCAAAATACATTATGATGTTCGTAAACTTAAACATGGTTTCGGCTAAACTTTCAGTAAAATCAACCAAAGGCTTACGCTTTTTTTCTTCTACCATTGCCAAACCAATTCCAAATAATACTGAAAATACAACTACTTGCAAAACTTGGTTTTCAAACATTGATTTCACAATGTTTTCCGGAAACAAGTCGTAAATAAAATGGGTAAACTTGTAAATTCCTTGTACATTTTCCGGTAAAGAAAGTAGTGCAGGATCCGGTGCTTTAAGAGCAGGAAGTTCTTCGTGCGGCATGCTTTGCATATCAATTCCAACACCTGCCTGTGTAATGTTAATTACTGCCAATCCAATAAAAATGGCACATGAGGTAGCACAAAAGAAATACAGCATTGATTTCCACGCCATTCTACCTACTTGCTTTAAATCTGAATGTCCGGCGATACCATATACCAGTGTTGCAAAAATAATCGGTGCCACGATGGTTTTAACCAGCTTGATAAAACCTTTGCTTAACGGTTGCAGTGCCATTGCCGCATTCGGGAAATCAACCCCAACAAAAACCCCGAGAATCATACAAGTAATAATCCAAGTGGTAAGGTTTTTTCTCATTAATGCATTTATTATTAACACTAAAGCGGTGCTCCACCTTACACCGATCATAAAACCTGTCGAAACCGGAAAAATATCAAATTCGTATAAAAGAGTAATTATAATTGCAAGAGTAATAAATATCGAGGTAAAAACTCCTAATTTGTTTTTAAACATGTTAGTTATATAAAATGTTGAAAAGCAAATATAAATAGATTTTTTGGGCTTATTTAATTACCATCTATTAAATTTTAACCGGTTATTAACATCGTTCTTAAAAAAAATAGTTAACTTTAGTACTCATTAAAATTCATTATTAAAAATTAAATAAAATTTGTTATGGGAAAAACAGGAAACACATTGGTAGCTATTTTAGCAGGAGCAGCTGTAGGTGCAGTAGCAGGAGTATTATTAGCACCTGAGCAAGGAGAGAAAACAAGAAAGAAAATTTCTGACGGATTTAAATCTGGAACTGATGATTTAAACTGCAAAATGGATGAATTGAAAAATCAGGTAAAAAGTTTGATTTCTTCTAAAAAAGCTGATTTCGAATCGTCTTTAAACACTTTTGTAAATAAAGCCGATGATAAAAAAGAAGATGTTATTGCAAGTTTAGAACGCAAATTGGCTGAGTTGAAAGGACAAGCTTCTAATGCAGTTGACAGAGCAAAAGATATAACTAACAAAGCTGCAGATAATATTAAATCTGAGTTAAAATAGTTTATGGCATTAAATGAAGATCTAAAAAACAATCTTCATGAAATGAAGTCTGAAGCTAAGGCTTATTTAGAAACCAACATCGACTATTATTCGCTGTTGGGGTTTAAAGTAGCATCAAAAGCTACAGGCTTCATTTTTAAAATTTTCGCTTTAAGCCTATTTGCTGTTTTATCGTTGTTTTTTTTATCGTTTGCTGCAGCATTTGCCATAGGAAAAGCCTTAGACAGCAACACTTTCGGTTTTTTGATTATAGGTGGTTTTTATATTGTCGTTGCACTTATTGTTTATTCAATGCGCAAGGTTATGATAGATATACCTATTCTTAAAAAATTTTCTAGAATCTTTTTTGACTGATAATATATGAAGATACGTTACAAATCATACGAAGAGGTTGATAAAGAACTGGAAATTCTTAGACTTGAACGCGAAATAAGTATTAGGAAGATTGGTAATAATGCCGAAAATATTACCAGACTTTTTTCACCGAGTAATTTACTACAACAAGGATTAGCATCTTTTGGTAGTTCGGTAAAAAATTCAAAAGGCATTAAAACTTTAGTATTATCAACCGTATTTAAATTTTTATTCAACAAAATCATTAAAAAAAACAAACACCAATTATAATAATTGGTGTTTGTTTTTTTCTTATTCTTCTGTATTATGAAGGTAATCGGTTTCTGGCGGAAAGTTTTTCTTTGACTTGCTGTAGCCTTTATCTCTTACATTAATTTTCTTCATAGACTCGCCTACCTGATTGCTTGCTGTGAATGATGCTACCATATTGTTTAACATATCACTACCTGCCTGCGGTGAATTAGGTAATAAAATTAAGTTTGAATTATTCTCTGCCCCTATAGACTGTAAAGTATCGTAATGTTGAGTTACAACAATTAAAGCCGATGCTTCCTGCGAATTGATTCCCACGCTGTTTAATACATCTACCGATTCTACCAAACCACGCGCAATTTCTCTACGCTGATCTGCTATGCCCTGACCTTGTAAACGTTTTGATTCTGCTTCTGCTTTTGCTTTTGCAACAATTCTGATACGTTCTGCTTCTCCTTCATATTCAGCAGCCGTTTTTTCGCGATCTGCTGCATTAATACGGTTCATTGCATTCTTTACCTGAATATCCGGATCGATATCTGTAATCAGCGTATTAATAATGTCGTAACCGTAAGTAACCATTGCATCGTTCAGCTCACGTTTAACGGCAATAGCAATATCGTCTTTACGTTCAAAAACATCATCTAACTTCAATTTTGGAACCTCGGCACGCACCACATCAAAAACATACGAAGTGATCTGGTCATGTGGATATTCCAACTTGTAAAAAGCTTCGTAAACGCGTTCCTGTACCACTTTGAACTGTACTGAAACTTTCATTTTAACAAATACATTGTCTTTTGTTTTTGTTTCAATGATAACATCTAACTGTTGAATACGCAAATTTAATCGTCCTGCAATTCGGTCAACAAAAGGTATTTTTATATGTAAACCCGAATTTCGTATGGAGTGGTATCTCCCAAAGCGTTCAACAATTACAGCCCATTGCTGTTTTACCGTAAATAACGATGATAATACTATTATTAAAATAATAGCAATAATAATGTAAAGTGAAATGTTCATTTAAAATAGTTTTTTGGTAAGATATAAAAAAAACCTCTTTTTTCAAAGAGGCTTGTGTGCTATTTTTTGTTGAAAGACAATTTTACGGTTCCACCTTCCAATAAACTTAAATATTGTTCATATTCCGGAAACTGTGCTTTAATTAAAGGAATGTATTCAGAAATATCGCTGTGAATTTCCATATTTAAATCTGTTTCTACAGCAATCGTTCCACTAATTTTATAACCCAGTACATTTAAAGAAACATTATTACCGGTACGTTGAAAAGCATCGGCATATTCTGTTATTTTACAATCGGTACCTTCGTGTCTAAAGAATATTGCTTTGTTTCCAGCAGAAAGTTCTAAATAATCTTTATTGCAATTGGCTGTGTGTGGGTAATCTAAAGTATATAATGGCACCACTTTTACCATTTGAATGGTAGTTGGTTCCCACTCGCCTGGCTTAGTAACTACTTCTTTATCATCTTTTTTAGAATCGTCCGATCCGCACGAAGTAAAGAATAACCCTGCAGATAATATAGTAAGGAAAAGATACTTTTTCATAATTTATTGATTTTTAAACACTTGTCGAAGATAATAAAAAAATCCCATTTTTAGGGAATGGGATTTAGAAAAATTTAGAAAAAAATTGTTGTTGTTGATATGAAAAAAATATCATTGCAATTAACATTTGGGCATTTGTTAATCACATTTCAAATATACAACTAATTTTTTAACTTCAAAATGTTTTTGAAAAAAATTAAACATTTTTGAAAAAATTAATTGCATTGTTTAATCGTTTAATTGCTTCTTCTTTACCCAAAACACTAATAATTTCAAATAAATCAGGACCTTTCATCTCACCAACCATAGCAATACGAAGCGGTTGCATAATTTTACCCATACCTAAACCATTTTCCTGAATCCAGTTTTTAACAGTGGTTTCAATTTCTTTAGCCTCGAAATTTTCAACACTCTCAATTACTGAAATAACTTGATGCATTAAATCAGATGTATCAGCTTTCCAGTTTTTAGCTGCTTTTTCATCGTATTTTTCAGGTGCAACAAAGAAAAAGTCGGTTAATTCATACAGATCGGTTGTTAAATTGGCACGATCTTTTACCAAACCAATTATTTTTTCAACCACCGCTCTATCTGCAGCAATATTTCTTTGATCTAAAACCAATTGTAAATAAACCGCCAGTTCGTTATTTTCTTTCTTTACCAAAACCTGATGGTTGAACCATTTATTTTTTTCGGGATCAAATTTTGCACCCGATTTATTTACACGAGCCAGATCAAAAGATTCGATTAATTCATCTAAAGTAAATAATTCTTTCTCTGTACCATCGTTCCAACCTAAAAGCGCCAGAAAGTTAACTACTGCTTCAGGGAAAAATCCTTGTTCACGATAGCCCATTGATGTTTCGCCTGTTTCTGATTTCCAATCTAAAGGAAAAACTGGGAAACCTAATTTATCACCATCGCGTTTAGATAATTTGCCGTTACCAACCGGCTTTAAAATCAACGGTAAATGTGCAAATTCAGGCGCTTCCCATCCAAAAGAACGGTATAATAAATAATGTAACGGTAACGACGGCAACCATTCTTCGCCACGGATAACGTGTGATGTTTCCTGCAAATGATCGTCTACAATGTTTGCCAGATGGTAAGTTGGCATTCCGTCTGATTTATAAAGTACTTTATCGTCTAACAAAGCAGTATCAAAAGTAACTTCGCCACGAATAAGATCCTTTAAAGTCAGTTTTTCGTCGATAGGCATTTTAAAACGGATCACATACGGGTCGTTATTATACAAACGCGCTTCGATTTCGTCATTGGTCATATTTAACGATGTTTTTAAACTTTCTCGTACTGTATGGTTGTAAATAAACGTATTACCGGTTGCTTCGGCGTCTTTTCGCAAGGCGTCCAAATCTTCAGAAGAATCAAAAGCGTAGTAGGCAAAACCATTGTGCAGTAAATCTAAAGCGTATTGCTTGTACAGGTGTTTGCGATCGCTTTGACGGTAGGGTCCAAATTTTTCGTTTTTACCAATGGTTTCATCAGGTTCGATTCCCAACCATTTTAATGCTTCGAAAATATATTCTTCGGCACCAGGAACAAATCTGTTTTGATCGGTATCTTCTATTCTTAAATAAAAAACGCCGTTGTTCTTCTTGGCAAACAGGTAGTTAAATAAAGCCGTTCTTACGCCCCCTATGTGTAAAGGTCCTGTGGGGCTTGGTGCGAAACGTACACGTACTTGTTTTGTCATCTTTTTCGTATTTTTCTTCAAAGATAAAAAGTTGTTACCGTTTATCTATGAATGTTATTGGTTTTCTGCTTAACGGATCGTAAATAATCTTCTGTAAAGTTAATTCTTCTTCAAAAATAATTTGCGGGGTCACACGTAATCTTGCACGGAAATAGTCTTTTAGTTTACCTGCAAATTCATCAGACGTATCAACAGAAAAAATACGAATCAGAATTTCGTCTGTACCTATTTCGTTTGAAGATATTTCGATTAAATGCATTTTGATTTCATTGAAATGAGCCACAGCATCGTGCATTGCCGGCGGATACAGCGTTGTACCTTTATATTTTATCATTTGCTGTTTGCGACCTTCTACCGGACCTAAACGATAAGTTGATCTGCCACACTTGCATTTTACAGAGTGTTTACGCACCATATCTCCGGTTTTAAAACGTAGCAACGGCATGGCTTCTACACCAAGCGTTGTTACAACCAGTTCGCCCAATTCGCCATCGGCAACAGGTTCGTTGTTTTCGTTGACAATTTCACTGATGATTAATTCCGGGTGATGATGCCCGCCCGCAAACTGATCGCATTCGGTAAAAGCAGCACTCATTTCTGTTGATGCGTAGGTAGAAAACAGATTAATGTTCCATTTTTCCTGAATACGCTGTGCCAGAAGCGTGGGCTGTAAATCGGTTGTTCGTAGAGCTTCGCCAATGCAGATAACTCCTTTTATCGAACTGTTTTTATAATCGATGTTGTTTTCTTCGGCATATTCGATCATTTTTAAAATAAACGACGGTACGGCAATTAAATATTTAGGCTGATAGCGCAAAATAGAATCCCACTGTAACGGCGGAACACCTGCTCCTACCCTAACAATTCCTGCACCTAACTTACGTAAACCCAGAAAATATGCCAAACCCGCCATAAAACGTCGGTCCATCGTCGTCATAAGCTGTACCAGATCGCCTTTTTGAACGCCTGCACACTGAAAAGACAACATTTCGTTATAAGCCAAACGTTCTAAATCGTTATCGGTTAATCCAAAAGTCACCGGGTCACCCAAAGTACCAGATGTTGTGGCATAATCGCGGATTTCGGTTTTATCAACACAGAAAAAATCCTGATTGTGCAATTGTAAATCGGCTTTTGTGGTTACCGATATTTTTTGCAAATCTTCAATGGTTTTAATGGTATCGATCTGAATATTTTCGGCTTTGAATTTACGTTGGTAAAATGGCGAATGTGCCGTTAAATAAGCCATGTGCTTTTGCAAAAGCGCATTCTGAAAATTTTCAATATCGGTTATACTTTTGGTTTCTATATCGGGAATCATAGCTTTTTCAGAGTTTTCTTTAATTTTTGTTCGATGCTTTTTTTGTGATCTTTAGAACTTATTACTTTTTGCAATGCGGTTTGATAATTATCTGCCGCATTTTGCCATTGTTTCTGACTATAAAAATAATCGCCTAACTGTTTATAAATCAACCAAAGTTCGGGATTTGATTTTGCATAAGCCATTAAAATTTCCTTTGAAACGATTTTTTCTGAATTTGTTGCTATTTCGATCGTCTTGTGAAGTTCTCTAAACGTTTTGTATTGTTTAAAATCTTTCGATTTAATGAAATCATCTGTAGGTAATTCAAGTGATTTTACGGGTTTCAGATCTTTCGATTTAAAAACGGTATTTAAATCATACGCATCAAAAGCACCTAACTGATACGGATTGTTGGATACCCACATTTTTAATTCGGCAGGTTTAAAAATCACTCCGTGATGTGCCATTAACTGATTCAAGGCTTTTTCGTTACCCAGACCAATGTTTTCATTTTGTAAACCCGAAACATCACGCAAAACCTTTAAAACATCTTTAACCTTATATTTTTTATCGGTCTTGAAAGACTCTTCTAATTTTTCCAAACGATAATAAGAATGTGATCCTTCAATTTGATTTTGATTTCGTTTGTCTGATTTGTATCCGTTCGACTGAAAATGATTGGTACATATCAGCTTTCCGTTGTTGGTTTCATATACGTCCATTCTTTTCGGACTCATTTCAATCACAACCGCTTTATTGTCTTTTGCACTGCCGATTAAAAACGATTCCGATACAAAAACATCAAACTTGTCGGCTATTTCAACCGCTTCATCAATGGTTTGGGCGTTCTGTAAAATACTTCGTGCGACAATGGAAACCGGTGTTTTTCCGCGCGTTGGAATATCCGATTTCCCAGCATTCAGCGTTACCGTTAATCCTTTTTCGTTCATGCCCGAAACCACGCCTATCATTCCCGGCCAGGTTACCGATGCGTATTTGTAACCACTGTCGGGACTTATAAATTCTACAATTTTGTTTTGTGCGAATTCATCATTAACATAAAAATCGAAGTTTCTGCCAATAAGCAAGTTTCCGTCTTCGGTAAAATTGTCCCACAAAGCAATCGATGAACAGCCAACCAGCATTAAATCCTGCATGGCATGACCAATATCGTGTGAACTGTGCAACAGCAAATTACGTTCGAACTTGGTGCCGATGTCGTTAAACTCATTGGATCCAAACGAAGAAAGCGCAAAAAGTTCCTGTTTTAAATCCAACGGAATCGTCGAAAGAATGTTGCGATTGTACCATTTTAAAAAATACAGTAACTTGTTTTGTTTTGATGGATTCGGGATCATTTCGGAAACTTTTCCGAAGAATATTTTCTCCTGATTTTGATACAGCTGCTGTGTTAAAAATCCTTTCTTATAACCTAATTCAAACGGATTTCCTGAAATTCTTAACTGCCAGTTCCCATTGACCGATTTGTTTAAAGCATCTCTTTTTTCTATCGAAAACTTTTGTTGTTCAAATTCGGTTTCAAACAAATCAGATTCTTTCTTCAGGTTTTTAATGCTTCCACAGCTTACAAGAAAAAGCAGCAGCACAAGCAAAAATAATTTTTTACTCATACCCTACTTTTTTAAACACTTTATCAAAAAAATAATCTTTCCCAAGCATTTCGGCAACCGTTAAAAAACCCGTAATCGTTACACCTAAAATTCCGTGCAAGCGCACATTTTGTCCTGTTAAAAACAGATTGTCAATTTTAGTTTTTGGCGAAATCATGGTTTTTAAAGGCTGTGCAGCTTCTTTCTCAAAACCGTACATGGTTCCATCTAAAGTTCCGATATAATCACGGTACGAAAGCGGTGAAGATGTATGTGTAGAAACAATATTATCCTGAATATTAGGGAAATATTTCTCTAAAATCTGTAATAATTCAGTTACAATTTCATTCTTAAATTGTTCATAATCAGTTCCCCGATCGTTTTTGTTTTTAACCGCATTAAACGTTTGCTGCCATTTTTGTACCTGCTTAAAATCCATATAGGTCATTAACGAAATACTTTGCGCAAATTCTTCGTTTTTGTTGTGCGGATTGGTAGTAATTACAACAGACTGCGGTTTGTTTTCAATCCAATTATTTTCATAAGAACATACGTTATCTTCACTTTCAAAATGATAAATATTATGATTGAAATATGGAATTATATTTGGTTTTAAAACGATATGAACCGAAAAAACCGATGGCCCGTTTTTAAGTTGATTAATCCGCTTAATGTAAGGTTTCCGTTTATTTTCATCGTTAAACATTGAAAAAAGCTGCTTTAAATCGATATCCGAAACAAACTGATCGGCTTTATAAATACAGTCAGCCGTTTCGCAGCTTTCCAAAACATTTTCTTTAAAATTGAGTTTTTCTACTTTTTGATGCTTAAATAAATCGGCATTAAAACTGCGCAATTGTTTTATAAACGCTTTGGTAATCTGGCTTCCGCCTTTTACGCAACGCCAAGAACTTTGTATATATGAATTTACCGTTAAGGCATGCACATAAAATGGCGTTTCAACTGCTTTTATCGCATACAAAAAACTGTTACCCAACAAAACTGCCTGCAATTTTTTGTTTGAAGTGATTGAATTTAGTACGCTTTCAACCGAATGCTGCATAATTTCTTCATTGTAACCTGTGCTGTTTTTTAGGTTGTATAACGGAAACTGATTGCAGTAAAACTGAATGGTTTCAATATACTTTTTTAACGACTGTTCTTCATTAGGAAAATAAACAAGCAACTGCTTTACAAAATTATCATAACCTTGTGCGTGCGGATATTGAATGGTTTCGTTGCCAAAACTGATTACATCAAACTGATTTTCATTTAATTGCGATAAATTCAAATCGTTTAAAATATTCAAATAAGAAAAATACCATCCTAAATTTTCGTCTTTATTCAGTGCGCCAATATAATGCACACCGGTATCAAAAATAGTTTTATCGCGTACAAACGTTTGCAAGTTACCGCCGTACTGATTGTTTTTTTCTAAAACACACACTTTTTTGCTTTCCTGCGCCAGCAATAATGCCGAAACCAGACCGCCTAAACCGCTGCCAATTACAACAACATCGTATGTTTTAGTTTGTTTCATTACGTTGGAATATCTGCATTTTTAATTCATCGTGTGTTTGAGTAAAACCGCTGAAATTTGGTTTAAATTTACAACAAACCACCACAATTTGATTGAGGTTTTTTGGAATATCTTCGTTAAATTGCTGTAAATGAGAAAGTACCAAGATATTACTGTTCTGCCAGATCGTCGTTAAATCATCGGCATATTTTATTTTAAACTTTTGATTGATGTAACTTGCTTTGGCAATGGATCTGTTTTCTTCATTCAAATTATAAGTATGCACTTTTCGCGATGGAAACTGATTGACCAACATAAAATCAATCTGACCAAAATCGTTTGTTATATGCGCAATTGCTGCTTTATCGCTAATAAGATAAAATAATTGATGATAGATTGACTTATTTTGTTTGAAATCGTTCTTAACAGTTTTTAAAATTCCGTGCTCCTTATACAAAAAATTCAAGAACAGCTTTTGCTTAAAATAATCGGCATCTTCAGCATTTAATCGAATTTTATTGAATTCCTGCTTAAAGAAACTGCTTATTCTCTTGGTTCGATCTGCATACGAAGTTCCAAAAGAATCATCGTCAACCGCAATAGGATCGCCCACATAAACATGGCAATTCGCTTTGTAAATAATAAAATCACCTTTAGGCAGCAAATCGTTATTTCCGTGAATATAAATCGGTTGAATAGGTAATTTCAATTCTTCTGCCATAAAAAAAGCACCTTTGTGAAAACGACCTATTTCTGAAGTTCGTGAGCGCGTTCCTTCGGGAAAAACCATTACCGAAAAATCGTTTCCTATTCGTTCCTCCAACGGAACCAAGCCTTTTTCTACCCCTTTTGTTGCCGGATAAAATCCTAAAAACTTTACAGCTCTGCCAAAAACCGGTGATTTATAAACCCAGTCGTTCACAATGTAAACCACTTTAGAATACGTCATTCCAATGGTCAGCGAATCTAAAAACGAGGTATGGTTTGAAATAATTACCGACTGTTTTTGCAAACGTTCTTTATGGAATATTTTTTTGCTTACCGCAGGATTTAAGTACAAAACCGATTTCATGTAACCTGACATTACACTGCTGAAAAAATGCCATTTTTTGTTTTTTGATATTGGTAAAACCCAGAAAAATGCACGCATGAAAACTGATATCGTTAAACTGGCAATAACATAATAGGTAAACATTAAAATTGATCGAACTGTAAGCAAAAATGTAGTTGGCGATAATCCTTTTTTAACTCGATTAAAAAACAAAAACTTAAATAAAAGCGGATACAGCACAAATGTTACCAAAACCGCCACGCTTACACCGATTAATGCGATTAATGCGATGGATTTTAATGCCGGGTGCTTGGCGAAAATTAACGCACCAATTGCCAGAATGGTTGTTAAAACCGCCAGAATGATTGATGTTCGATACAAAGGCATTTCGTCTTTGCCGTCGGTATATTGTTTTTGCAGTGCGCTGGTCATAAAGATTGTAAAATCGATTCCGTGACCAAAAACCAACGTGCAAACAATGGTACTGAAAATATTAAACGGAATATCTAAAAGCCCCATTAAACCTGCAGTGATAAAACCGGTTAACGCAATAGGAATCGATGCTGTTATTACCAATTCGATCCTTCTGTAAAAAACAAACAGTATTACAAAAACGGCAATAAATGAATACGAAACCAACGAATTAAAATCGTTCACCAAAAATCCCAAATATTGTTCGTTCAATGCTTGGCGGTCAATTAAAAGCAGTTGTTTTCCCTGATTTTCTTTCTCAAAATTCTTTACAAATGCATCGCGGTTTTTGGGATCAATCGTTAAAACTGTTGATAACACATATCGTTTTTTTCCGTGAACAAATTCGTTATATAATTGTTGGTTAAACTGTTTTAATGATGCCAGATTTATGGTTGAAAAATCTTTGTTTAGTAATTGATAAAATGAAACGTGCGTCTGTGAGTTAAATCCTTGTGCTACACTTTTTGTTTCGATTTCTTGTACGGTTTGATTGATTTTAGAAAGGTTCCAGAACTGTTTCCAACGTTCAATAGCTTTTAGTTGTTCTATTTTTGAAGGAACCAAACTACTTACCGATTGTACATTACTTACATAATTATTTGCTAATAGTTTATTGAAAACATCCTGATTTTCTTCTAAAACTAGATCTTCATTGGTATTATATGCAACTACAAATAAATTCTTGGCAATTTTATTATCTGCGTATAATTCTTTTTCAGCCTGTTTCTGCTCAATAGGCATATAGTTGATTTTAGACAAATCGCCATCGAACTGTACTTTATGATACGTAAAAGCACTCACTACAACCAAAAGCAGCGTAAAAGCAATTAAAACCTTATTTTTTTCGAAAGGATATTTCGCAATTTTATCAATAGCATGACCATGTTTTAAGGTCTTGCCTTTATAAATATGTGGTAAAATAATCAACGTAAAAACGGCTGTTGCAACTACAGAAATACTTGCAAAAATTCCTAAATCAATCAATGCATCCGAATGTACAAAAAGCAAGCAAAGAAAAGCAACTGCTGTGGTAGAACTACTCATTAAAAGCGGCTTCGCGACATCTTTAAATAGCGCCTGCATACTTTGTGTGTTTTTGGAATGCGTTAAAAAATGCAGTGCATAATCAATGGTAATTCCTATTAAAATGGCAGCGATAGATAAAGATATCGCCGAAATTTCTGTCCTTAAAAAATATAAACAAAGTAATCCGAACAATCCACCAAAAACCGTTGGAATCATCACAATTATGGGAATCAGCCAATTTCTGTAATAAAAAATCAACAACAGCATTAAAGCCGAAACCGATATGGCTACCGTAGTTAAAATATCGCTCTTAATTTGTTGTGCGTTGGCAACCGCAATAAAAGGCGAACCAAAATATTGCACCTCAACTCTCGGGTTTTTGTCTGCAATATACTGCTTTAAAGCGTTCAGTTTTTCTACGAAAATTTCATTGTGCTGTGTTTCGCTTCCGCCGTATTTTGGATTGATAAATAACACAATTTTTTCTTCGTCTTGGGTAAATAAAAAACCGTCTTGAAACTTGTAATCGCCGTTTCCTTGGAACTGCTGTAGTTTTTTTAATGCCAGAAACGATAATTGCAAAGGATCATCAACCACAATATCTTTCATAAACGATGCATTGCCATTTATCAAAGTTTCGTAATTCTGTTGGATTTGCTTTGAAAGACTCTCGGAATTTAATTTATGATCGATGGTTTTATAATCGGATTCATTCAGATAAATTGGCAGATTTTCGTATACAAACCGGAATGATTCCTGAAAAAGATCCTCGTTTAAAGTACCCTGAACCGACAAATAATAATCCTGTACAACAGGCAAGGTATCGGTAAAAGCTTCGGCAGCGCTTACTAAATCATTATTTTCAGCACCCTTTTTCTTTTTGAATATTACCGCAATTTTATCGGTAAAATTCATTTCATTTATAACCGATGCCGTATTGTTATTGGTTTTATTGTTTGGAATGATCCGTGTAATATCTTCATTAAAAGTGATTTTTTGAAGGATAAAAACCGCACACACCAAAAAAAACAACAAACTTAAAAGTGCTGTTTTTGGGTATTTCTGAATTTTCTGGAACAAATAATAAAATCCGTTAAACATTATGCTGCCGTTTTTCGGTTGTAAAATTAAGGGTAAAGTAACAAATCAATCCTAAAAAAACAGCCATAAATGTGGCCAAAATGGTACTGCCAATAACATATTGCAGCAAGTGCTGTTTTATGGCATCAAACGAAATGTTATCAAAATCTATTAAAATAGTACTGTTTCCTTCTACAAAAAAACTACCTGTTTTTAAAGATACCAGCACAATGAACGGAATAAACGGCGGAAGGCTGATGTTGGACCCCACAAACGATATCGTTTTGTTTAATTTGAAAATCGCTGCCAAAAAGATCGACAAAAATGTTTGAAAGCCCCACACAGGAATAATTCCGATGAAAACACCCAGTGCCAACGAACCTGCTTTAACCTGATTACTGTCGTTAATTTGCAGCAGATCTTCTTTTAAAAAGGTCTTAAAACTTTTTTTTTTGAATTTTAAAAAGAAGTTCCTTGGTTTAATATATACTAAAGTAATTGCAACCAAAACGGTATTTAAAATGCTGATTCGAGTAAAATCGCGAAACGGACGAAAATGTGAAACGCGTTCGTTAGGATCGTACAAAACCTGAATAGGTATGTTTTTTACCACTATATTTTTCCATGCTGTACGCACGATGACTTCAATTTCAAACTCGAATTTTTTGGTAAAGAATCTTTTTGGAAGCTGTTTCAAAGGATACAAACGATAGCCTGATTGTGTGTCTGTCAATTTAATGCCGGTTTCAAATTGAAACCAAAAATTAGAAAATCGGTTTCCAAAACTGCTTTTCTTAGGAACACTTTCGTGTGTCATATTTCGGCTTCCAATCAAAAGAATAGATTCGGTTGCAGCATTTAATTCATCTAAAAAAACAGGAATATCAGAAGGATAATGCTGTCCGTCTGAATCGATCGTTAGAACATAATCAAAATTATGTGCCAATGCCGTTTTAAAACCTATCTGTAACGAGTTTCCCTTACCTTTATTCTGTGGCAGGTTTATAATATGTAGCTGTTGGTAATCTTTTAAAATGGCAGCAGTATCGTCGGTACTTCCGTCGTTAACAATAAAAATATGGTTGGTATAATTTAAAACTCCGTCTATAACGCGCGTTAAGGTTTTCGCATTGTTATAGGTAGGAATAATTACACACCACGTTTTATTATTTTGCACGGTATTCATTATAATTGCCGGGTTAATAAAGCATTTACTTTAAGCGCAACGGTTTGTTCAAAACTAGCTGAAGCCTTAATTTTAAAGTTTTCTTCTGCTTTATTGACATCGATCGTAATAGACAAAACAGCGTTGATGTCAGGATTTATCAATGCCATGAACTTTACATTGCTGCATTCTTTTATAAACAGATTTGTATTAGTTGCCTGTTCTGTTAACTCCTTTAAAATTTGCAGCATACAAACACCAGGCGTTACCGGATTATTAGGAAAATGCCCTTTAAACACATCATGTTCAGGGTTTAACTCAATAATTGCTTTTAACTGGTTGTCTGTAAAATTAAATTCTTTTACGCTGTAAAAATGAGGTATTAACATACAAATTGTTTAAAAAGCGAAATTAAGGATTTATTTTAAAGTAACGTTAACCCCTTTTTTATTTATATGTTTAAAAAAGGTAAAGACATTCGTTACAAACAATATGTTTTTCTTAACTTTTAAAAGAAACGATTTCAAACATTATTTTCTGAAATTTGTAGTACTTAATTAATTTGATTTAAAAATATGAGTTCATTAAAAGGAAAAAACGCAATAATTACCGGTGGTGGCCGTGGTTTGGGTAAAGCTGTTGCCCTACTGCTTGCTCAAGAAGGTGTTAACATAGGAATTACCGGACGTAACGAAGATCATTTAAAGAATACAGTTACAGAATTGCAAAACAGCGGTATAAAAGCTGCGTATGCGGTTTTTAATGTTGCCTATAAAACGGAGGTTGATAATGGTATTAAAGAATTAGTATCAACCCTTGGTGGTGTAGATATCTTGGTAAATAATGCAGGAATCGGCTGGTTTGGCAAGTTGGAAGATATGTCTGCTACCGATTGGGAACAAGTAATGCAAACCAACCTTTTTGGGGTTTATTACATGGCAATGGCTGTGTATCCTTACATGAAAGAAAACGGAAGTGGCGATGTAATCAACGTAGCATCTACAGCCGGGTTAAAAGGTGGTGCAAACATGTCTGCTTATGCAGCATCTAAAGCAGCGGTTATTTCTTTATCGCAATCAATGATGGCAGAGTGGCGTAAGCACAATATACGTGTATTTACCCTTACCCCAAGTACTATTGCTACCGATATGAGTATTGACGGAGGTTTAACCGACGGAAATCCGGATAAAGTTTTACAGCCCGAAGATTTTGCCGAATGGGTTAGAGATATCCTTAAAATGAAAAGCAGAGCGTTAATTGCTAATGGTTCTATTTTTTCGACAAATCCATAAAAAAATCCGTTCAAATGAACGGATCTTTTATAACTGAAAAACACTGTCGCCCAATGCGGTGTTTAATTTTTTATTCTTTAGTTTAATTAAGGAATAATCGTTAGAGCTCTCCACAATTTTTATTTCCGATACCGTATCTTCATTGTTTAAAAACGTTAAAGTAACTTCTTTTATGTGCTTGCTCATGTCTTTACTTTTTGGTTTTAACACAGCAAAACGCGTAGTTCCATTTTTAAAATAGGTTATATTGAACGATTTTTCATCAAACAGATTTCCTGTGTAACTGCCAACCATTAATTGCTGTAACTGTTTAAAACGCTTGTTTTTGTTCAGATCGATCGATGTAATCTTACCTTTTTCGTTTTTGATCTTTAAATTGTCTTTGTTAAAAAGCATCGCGTTCTTTTTTGGTGTGTTGTATTGCCAAAGCAGTTTTTCGCCTTTAAAACGGAAAATTCCTGATGATTTCGATGCGTTTTTCAATACGCTAACATGTTTTGTTTCTTCAAAATCGGCAGTGATCGATGTTGTTTTATCAGCCTGATTTGCAATTTCTTTTTTAAATGTAGAAACTTCTCCCGCCGTCATTTGAGTTTGCGAAAACCCCAATGAACATGTAAAAAAAAGAATTCCTAAAAAAATATTTTTCATTATTTGTATGCTTTAATATTAAGTAATTCGTCAACCGTAACCGATTGTATTTGTTTCTTTTCCATAATTATCAACAACCGTTCCAATACGTTCAATGTTTTGGTCGATGTATCGTGCAGCAAAATTATAGAACCTTTTTGTAATCGATCTAAAATTCGGTTTAAAATTTTATCTTCTGATTCTATTACCGTATCTAATGATCGAATATTCCAACCAATCACCTCTACCCTTTTTTCTTTGCAAGCCCAAGCAATATTAGGGTTTGTAACTCCGAAAGGTGGTCTGAATAAATTAGGAATTTTTCCTGTGATCTGCTGAATGATGTTTTGTGTTGATGCAATTTCGTTATGAACTTCATTCTTCGACAAAAACCCCATTTTATTAGTATGCGAATAGGTATGATTTGCGATTACATGCCCCTGCCCAACTATAATTTTTGCTATTTCAGGATATTTTTCGATTTGTTTTCCTATACAGAAGAATGTTGCCTTTTGATTGTATTTTTCCAACAGATTCAGAATTTTAGAAGTAATTTCTGTCGGTCCGTCATCGAACGTTAAAGCAACTACATTTCGATCGATTTTTTTATTTGATAAATGTGCTTTTACAAAGTAATTTAATCGAATATCAAATGATCCCCAAGCAGTAATTCCTAACCAAAAAATTATCGCAATAAAAATTAAAAATAGGGGCAGCTTACCCGAAAAATAAGCATACCATAACAAGGTTAAAAACGCTATAAAAAGCCATTTTATGTAATTGTGCCTTAACATTTTGAAAGTAGAACAAAACTAAAATCGGTATTGTTGAATTGGTTGATCAACAACACTTTTTCAATTTTATCTGGTTTGATATTATTGTATCGAACTGTCTTTGGAAGCTGTTGTTTTTGAATGATTTCTGCTGCAACTTTCAACCCGAAAGCCGATGCAGTATCGTAACTTCCTGAAATATGTTGATAATAAGCCTGTGGAACTTCATTAAAAACAGTATTCATTCTATTGTAAAATTCTTGTTGCTGAGCATCTGCATTCACACCGAAAAACACCACATCCAAATCAGCAACAGAAAGATTATTTTTAGCCAAAAAATTATTGATTTCTGTAACTTCGTCGTGTTTAAAAGCATTAAAAAGCATCACATCTAAAACTTCGGTGTAACTGTTGTTTGATTTTTTGCTTGATAAAGCAAAAAAAGTAGCTCCTTCTGCCAGTGCAATTCCTTTTGTCTGCGGGTTTTTAAAATTCACCTCTTCCCCACTCTGCTTCAGTTTTCCAATCATTTCGTACATAGAAAAAGTGTAGGGTGCAATTTCATCAACTCCCCCAATCAACATATTTTCTTTATTAAAATGTTTCAACTGCATAAAAGCATCAAACAAGGCACTTTCAAACGAATTTGCTCCGTTAACGTAGGTAAAATTGTAGGCTTTACATTGTAAATGCAAGGCAATTTGTGCCGCAACGGTGTTGTGAGTCGATTGTATAAAAGCGGTTGGTGTTAAAAACTGCTCGTCATTTTCTATAATGGCATCCAAAAACTTTTCAGAATCTTCGATACAACCCAAACCTGTTCCGACAATCACTGCCTGCGGATCGACCATTTTTGCATCGAACAGAGCTTTATCGGCAGCATAAATTCCCATTTTTACGCCTTTAGCCATGCGTCGGCTCATTGCAGGAGCAATCAAATCTCTGTAAGATGGTTGCTGCGCTTTGTTTAATATCTGAATTTCAGCAACTTCTGATTCAAATAAATCGAAATCTACCGATTGAATACTTACGTTGCCAATGCCGTTGATGTAAAAGTTTTTCATGATTTCGAAAAGATTAAAGTGGAACAATTTCCGCCAAATCCAAAAGAATTTGAAAGCACGTGATTAATTTCGGTTTGAACAACTTCGGTTTCGGGAACAATGTTCAATTCTTCCATAGGTGTTTTAAAATTCAGGTTAGGGAAGATGGTGTTGTTTTGCAACGCCAGTACGCTGTAAACCGCTTCAATTGCAGCCGCAGCCGCCAATGTATGACCTGTAAATGCTTTGGTTGAACTGAATTTTGGTACGTTCTTAAAGATTCTACTTAACGCTCTACCTTCAGACAAATCGTTGTTTGGTGTTGCCGTTCCATGTACGTTAATGTAATCAATTTGATCGGGTAGGATAGAAGCCTTTTCAAACGCCTGTTTCATTGCCAAATAAGCTCCTTCGCCGTTTTCGGACGAAGCTGTTTGATGAAATGCATCGTTTGCATTGCCGTAACCCGTAACGTAGGCCAAAACTTTTTTATTGCTTTTTTTAATAACCTCATCAGATTCCAACACCAGATAAGCTGCGGCTTCGCCCAGATTCAAACCTTTACGGTTATTGTCAAAAGGTGTGTTGTAGGTGTCCGACAAAATCATCAGGGTTTTGAAGCCGTTAATGGTAAACTTGCTCAGTGCATCGGTTCCGCCTACAATCACACGATCTAAATAACCGTTTTCAATCATGCTTGCGCCCAACATAATGGCATTTGCGGCCGATGAGCACGCGGTTGAAATCGTAGTTACAAATCCTTTTAAACCTAAATAATTGGCAATTTTGTTTGATGAATCGCCGGCATCATGACTTTGAATATACTTTTGAAATTCCGGATGTTCCTCGTACTTTTTGTAATGCTTTTCGGTAAAATCCATTCCGGCAACACTGGTCGATGAAATCAAACCTGTACGCACTTCATTTATATCCAAAATCCCTGCACTTTCAACCACTTGTTTGGCAGCGTAAGCACCAAGCAAACCGGTTCGTGTAAAAGTATTTTCTTCTGGTAAATTCAACAATTGTTGCAATTCCTGGTTGGTGATTTTAATTTCGCCGACCTTAATTTCTGATGCGTGACGCGTTTGGATATTCTCCAAATCTGAAATACCGCTTTTTTTAGAAATTAACGACTGGAAATTTTCTTCGACCGATAAACCTATGGAAGATATAATGCCCATTCCTGTAATTGCAACTTTTTTCTGCATTATTTTGTACGGTTTGCAGCTACAAATTGAGCCATTGTTTCAACTGACTGAAAAATTTCTTTTCCTTGTTTTGGATCGGCTAATTTTATACCATATTCTTTATCTAAAAGTACGATTAGTTCCAACGCATCAATAGAATCCAAGCCTAAACCGTCGCCAAAAAGCGGATCGTTATCCTTGATTTCTTCTAAAGAAATATCTTCCAAATTCAATGCGTTAATAATGCGTTCTTTTAATTCTTGCTTTAATGCGTCCATTTTATTTTGTTATATCGTTAATATGTTCTTTTGAATGTTCTAAAATACCCATTTTTTCCACCAGATAAAAATCGGCTTTGTAATCTCCGTTTAAACAATGTATCCAACCGCACAAAACCTTTTGCGCTTTATTAGTTTTTAGCAGATATTCGGCGTATTTGTGCATGTATTCGGTCTGATATTTATCAGCTACAAAAAACGCACTTTCGCTTTTTAATTCATGACAGATACTTACTTCGCCAATGGTAATATTTGGCAGTGTGTACACAAAAACCGCCGGACTCGGGTAATAATCTTCCGGATTTTGAATGCTTTGCTGATGCTTTAAATCGGTATCTAAGCTCGTTTCATTATTACTGAAAAGCAAGGCGATATCTTTCTCTGTTTCGTTCTGCAAAAGTAGTTCCGATGCAATAAAAGCCAGTTTGCACAAATCGTCCATTTTATAAAATTTCGGGTACGATATATTCAGACTTTTATATACGTTTTTCATAAACGCAGCAAAAGTATCTTCCTGATTATGAAAGAGCTGCTTGCCGTTTTCACAGACAACATCTTGACGGATGTTTATGAATTTACTAATTGCGTACATTTTATGAATTTTTAACCAGAATCATTGCCGAATTGCTTCCACCAAAACCCGATGCTGTTTTTAAAGCCGTTTTAAGCGATTTTTGTTCTTTTTTGGTAATGATGTTTATTTGTTGCGTTGTTCCTTGCTGTTGATAGCCAAAAGAAGGAATTAACACGTTGTTTTTTAAACTTTCTATTGTGATAACGGTTTCTAGTAAACCCGATGCGCCTAATGTATGCCCAAAATAACCTTTTAAACTGTTTGTTGGAACATGTTGCAGGTTGAGTCTGTTAAAGGCAACAGCTTCCATTTCGTCGTTAAATAGGGTAGCGGTACCGTGTGCCGAAATATAATCTATTTGGTTTGATGCGATGTTGGCTTCGCTCATTACTTTTTCAATGCTTAAAAACAAACCTTCACCTGTACGTGATGGTCCGGAAATATGATTGGCGTCGTTGATATTGGCATCGCCCAAAATTTGTATTGATTCAATTCGATTTTCGTTCGATACAAAAACAGCAACAGCTGCTTCGCCCAGATTTACTCCGGTTCTATCGGCATCATACGGTTTACAAGGTTCGCTGCTCATTGCTTGAAACGATTGAAAACCCGAAATTACAAACGGCGTTAATTCATCAACAGCCACAACATACGCGTTGGTAAATTGTTCCATTTCTATAAATCGTTTGGCGATAGATAATGCCACAACTCCCGATGTACACGCATTTGAAACGACGATAGGTTCTGTCTTAAAACCGAAATAACAATTTATGTTTTGAACCAGCTTATCAATAAAAGTGGCATTTAAATCATTTTTAGCCAATGCCTGAATGTTTCCTTTGGTTGTTGAAAGAATTAAAACCGAATCATTCTTTAACGGATTTTTCTCAACAACAGGGGAGAGGGCTGCTATGAGTAATTTTTCAATTCGCGATCCTTCAAAATCAGAATTTATCAATTGAAAATGGTTGTTGAACAATTCATCATTGATTTTTCCGGCATAAACAGATCCAATCTTGTCATTGATAAAAACCTTTTCAATAGCCGATTTTCCCAAAAGAATCTTCTGGAAATTGTCTTCGGTTGAAAAACCCAACGGACCAATAATATTGGTATCGTGAATAAAAACTGCCATTACAACAAACCTACTTTTTGTTTCCACTGTTCAAAAAACTCGGGAACGGTGATGATTAAATTTCCGTCAAAATCTGTAAAAACCTGCGTTGTTTCTCCTACACAAACCAATTCGTGCTGTGCGTTGTAAATTTCGAAACTAAAGATCATTTTTGCAGCCGGCGAATCTATAAATGTTGTTACAATATAGGCATCATCGGCATATCGCAACGGTTTTTTATGTTCGCTTTGTGTTTTTACAATGGGCGTAGCAAAACCTTGATCCTGCACATGCTTGTAAGAAATTCCGTAATGACGACCAAAAGCCTCGCGACCGTCTTCAAAATAATCGATATAGTTGCCATGCCAAACAATGCCCAATGCATCGGTCTGGTTAAACTTTACCTTAAAATGTTCGGTATGCTGTAAGGTTTTGCCCTGGTTAAACGGTTCTTTTCTTTTTATCATATAGCAATGCAAAGGTTGTAAAAACAACAAAAAACAAAGTTAGTAATATCATTTCAGGAATAATATCAATTAGCGAACCATTTCGCAACATAATATCATAATAGCCGTTTAATGCCCAGTTCATAGGAGATGTTTTCGATGCAATCTGCATAACTTGCGACATTGCGAAAACGGGAATCCAAACGCCGCCGACAGCCGCCAGAATTACTACAAATGTAGCTCCGAAAGGTGCCGACTGTTCTTGCGTTTTACATACAATTCCTAACAAAATACCCAGACTTATTGCTGCCAAGCCTGCTGTTAGCGTAAGCAGCGACATGAGAATTATTTTTGATCCCGACAGATTTAATTCGGGCAGATTCATATACGGAAACAATACTTTTGCAACGATTAAAATGGTGTAAAACTGCAACAGACAAATTACCAGATATGTGATGATTTTGCCTAAATACAGCATACTGTTTGATGTGGGACTGCTGATTAATCGCAGATACGTTCCCTGATTTTTTTCTTTTACAATGTTGATTGACAACGGAACAATGATAAAGAAAATGGCAAAAAGCGTCCATGCAGGAACGTTGTGCTGAACCGAATTCGGCAATACATCGGTATTTTTTTCCTGTGGAACAATTTCTTTAAAACTGATAAACGTATCGTTGAACGATGTGGTACTACTACCGCCTAGTTGTGTTTCGAAGGTTTTATAAATAGCATCAGATTCCAACTGCGCTACCATTTTATCGATATTGCTCTTGATTCCGTTTTTAAAAGCTGCTTGTGTAGCCGGATCAAAATACAGTCGGATTTCCTTTTTTTCAACCTCAACAGGGTCATAAGTAGAAGTACTCATGCCCATTTCGTCTAAAATTCCATCGACATTCTGACGGACTTTTATGTTTAAATCGCTGGTAAGATTTTTAGGAATTACAATTGCCATTTGGTACTTTCCTTTAAAAACTAGTTCTTTTGCGGCTGATTCACTTATAGCTTTATTGTTTTCTGTCGTTACTAACGAAAAACTTTGCGAAGCCTCTAATTCATTTTTAACGCGCAACGAAATACTGTCCTGATCGTGATCGATCCAAAGAATCGGAATTTTTGATGCGCTGATGCTTTGATAGGTGCTGTCTTGTATCAAAGTTACCACCACCACCAAAATTACCGGCATGATGAATAACGTGATTAATCCGCCAATATCGCGAAATAACAACTTAAATTCTTTAATGATAATTTGCCACAACTTAAACCACATCGCGCAATTTTTTACCGGTTAATTCAATAAAAACTTCTTCTAAACTATGCGTATTCGGTACGCTTTCAATCAGTTCTTTCGGTGTTCCCTGAACAAAAACGCTACCTTGGTCTATAATGGCAATATCGGTACAGAAATCTTGTGCTTCTGCCATTAAATGCGAGGTGTATACAATTGTTGTTCCTTGTTGGTTCAACAGTTTTAAATAATCGATTATGGTGGCACGCGACTGAACATCTACACCAACCGTAGGTTCGTCTAGAAACAGAACTTTAGGATTGTGTAAAATTCCGGCAATTAAATTTACCCGACGTTTCATTCCGCCCGAAAATGTATGAATTTTCTTGTGCATGAAATTTTCTAATCCCAAATGAATCAGAAAACTACTTATTTTTTCTTTTAAATCTGCTTTTGATACATTGTACAAACTTCCAAAATACATCAGATTTTCGTAAGCTGTAAGGGTAGGGTATAGGGCGTATTCTTGCGGAACCACACCAATAATATTTTTTATTGATGTACTGTTTTTGTTTGATATTCCGTTAATTTCATAACTGCCCAACGTTGGCTGAATGATTCCGCATAAAATAGAAATCAAAGTCGTTTTTCCGGCTCCGTTTGGTCCTAACAGTCCAAAAACAGACTGCTGTGGAATGTTTAATACCACATTGTTGAGCGACTGAAAATCGGCACCTTTATATTGTTTCGATA
Source organism: Paenimyroides baculatum (assembly GCA_040391685.1). Lineage (GTDB taxonomy): Bacteria > Bacteroidota > Bacteroidia > Flavobacteriales > Flavobacteriaceae > Flavobacterium > Flavobacterium baculatum_A. Next base: position 23,248 of record JBEBXJ010000002.1, on the reverse strand, counting down.
TGTTTTGTATCTTGATGATTGACTGCATTACACGGCTTTTTTCAATTTCTTAAAAAAGGCTTCTTCCAAATCTGCCAGTTTCATTAAATCGTTAGAAAGTACTTGATAGACATTTTCGGTATTGCTTCGTTTTTTAACCACACGCGATGCCTCTAAAGCAAAATCGCGCCATTTATCGCCAATTAAAGCCATTTCTTGCGAAAGGTTCATTAATTCCTGATTCTTTAAATATTCGCCTGCTTCCTGCAAAAAAGCAGCATAAATAAAGCGAAAACCGCCACCGCCTGTACCAATTTCTTCCTGCATGCGAATCATATTTGCCAAATTGTAATTGGCTTTTGCAATGCCTAACTTTTTATGCCATTTTAAAATAGCCTTTGCAACCATACGAATTCCTTTTACACCCACAATTGGCACAGGTGCCAACATATCGTTACATGTTTGCTTTATGGCTTTTTTTATGGGATTTGTCAAATCCATGGTTTCGGGAACTGAAATAGGGTAGTACAAATGTCCTTTCGGAGCCAATGCTCCTTTGGCGTAACGTACTTTTTCCAATTCGTCTTCGGTTAGTGAAACGGTATAATCCAATACCGGATCGCTGATTAAATATTTACCTCCTTCTTTTACAAAAACCACAATATTATGTGCGTTGAAATGAAAGCGGTATTCGTCTGGAAAGTAAGTCAGATTGTAAACACCCACAACCAAACCTGTGGGAATATTTTTTGACAGATTTTCATCTAACTTTTGCTGAGCTTTTTTAGGATCAGAAAATTTAAAACGCTGCACTTTTATGTCCAACCGTTTCGCCATGCGGTTAAAAATTTTACCTGGCAACGGACGGTACGAAATTGCAGGCGCATAATTTACCTTGATAAAAGGGAGGTACACAAAGAATAAACCAGAGCCTAAGCCAAATGCCATAGGTTCTGATATTTTAAAGCCTTTGTTGCCCAATAGGTTTACAATGGCACCGTTTTCGCAATGTGCCGATTGTTTATGTTGAAAATCCGTCTGCATTTATCCCTTGAAATTTTGTAGATCGTTTAAAGAAATACCGAAAACATCGGCATATTTTTGAAGTGTTTTTGTGTTTAGGTTTTTAAAAACGTTTGGTTTTGAATGGCGTTTTACAAAGAAGGTCCATTTACCAACATAAGCTGCCAGTGTTTGCCAGTCCATACGGTTTAGTTCCATAAAATAAACTATAGGGCTTACGTTTCCAGCTTTTACATCGCTTAAAGCCTGTTGAATGCGTTGATCCAATACTTCTAAATTTTCGTGCTGAACAACTGTTTTTGCTTCCCAGCCGGTACTTTGTACGCTTACAAACTTTCCGTCATCGTCAACCGCATAAACAAGTTCGTTACTTTTATGATTTTTTAAAGGGCTGTCATCTTGTGGTACTTCGTTCTTCTTCATCTTATTTTCTTTGTAAAAATAAATTCATTTCGCCTTCCAAAAATAACGTATCTAAATGATATGCAGTAACTTTTAACGTGCAAATAGAATATTCGGGCATTTGAACCTGTGAAACCAGAATGGCTTCGGTTTGAATTTTAGTTCCTATTTCGGGTAATTTATGAATGGTAATTTTTTTTATCGAACTTATAAAACCTATCACACCCGGATTATTCTGCGATGCTGCCGATGGTTCTTTATCAAAATAATACTGCCCTGAAATCGATGAACAGGTTTGTGCCGCATTTTCGATCAATCCGGAAGCAGACAAACAATTGTCTTCAACAAAAATACAGTCGTTTTTTATTTCAAAATGCGTTAAAACTCGTTCCAAACATATATGTTCAATAACATCTACCATTAACATTGGCTGTAAATGCGGCAGATAATTTTTAATGTCGATATATGTTTTTTTAGAATTCATCATTTGGCAATTACCGTTTTCATTTGTGCGGTTGCAATTGTTTCGCTGTTGATCTGGCAAACAATATCAACCAGAGTTATACCCGCAAATTCCTGTAAAATTGTTGCTGTGGTATGTATTTTTTCGCCTGCAATTGGCAAGCGGTTAATTTTAAGATTCGCAATACTGCCAATATAACCCATTGGGGCCTGCAGGTTTTTTACGTAAAACCCAAAGCCAGTATGTAATGCCACTGTTTGTGCCATGTGTTCTATTAAACCGGGTTCTTGCAACGTATTACTTTTTATAAATAATCCGTCGGTATCAATTGATAATCCTGCCGAAACTTCACTTTCTTTAAAATCATAAAGCGTGTCAACCATAACGATAGGGTTGCGCTGCGGAATGCATTTGAACAGTATTTCATTACTGGTTATAGGGAACGATACATTCATACTAAACCACTTTTAAAAATGCGTATGCATAAGAAAATCGACCACTTTCGGGAACCGACAACATAATGGTATCGCCACTTTTTAGTTTGTTGGAATGATATAGCTCTTCCAGCATTAAATAAATCGATGCCGCACCCACATTTCCTACTTTTGGCAGGTTGATAAACCACTTTTCTTTAGCTATTTCTAAACCGGCATTTTTAAAGCATTCGTATAACTTGTCTTTAAAGAAAACCGATGAGATATGGGGTAAAAAATAAGTAATATCGCTTGGTTTTACGTTGTGTTTCTGTAGGGCATCACCCATACTTTCCACACCTTTTTTTAGTATGAATTCATCTAAAATCTTCACATCCTGCTTCAATGAAAAAACCGATTCATTTTTCCATTCCTCTACATTAAACTCACTCCATGCTTTAACAGAACCGTCTTCCTGCTTTTCGCCACCGGCATACATACAGGTTTCCAGTTCAAAGGCATACGAATAGTTTTCCATCCAAAGAATTTCAAGCGGTAATGATCCTTTTGGTTCATTTTCCAACAACATGGCTCCGGCACCGTCTGAAAGCATCCATCGTAAAAAATCTTTCTTAAAAGCAAGAATAGGTTGTTCTTCCAAAGCTTCTAAATTGGCAATTTCTGCTTCGAATTTATTTGCCATCATCCAGGTTGAAACACGTTCAGATCCTGTACAAACGGCATTATTTGCAGTTTCTGCCTTAATAGCCAAATAACCGTATTTTAAAGCATTCATACCCGAACAGCATACGCCTGACGATGAATTAAGTTCTACCGATTTGTTTTTTAACAAACCGTGAACCATTGCAGCGTGCGACGGTAACAATACATCGGGGGTAGAAGTTCCGCAAGATAAAATATCAATGTCGTTTAAAGAAAAATCGTTGGCAACCAGTTTATTTATGGCTAAAGCTGTTAATTGTGCGTTATTGTGCGTTACTTTTTGCTGGTTATCTAATGCATAATAACGGGTTTGAATGCCGTTGTTTCGCAAAATCAACCTGCGCGATTTTGAGGGTTTATTATTTATTTCACCTAAAATATACTCCATTTCGTCGTTTGAAACAGGATTATTAGGTAAAAATTTTTCTATTTTATTTATATAAACTTTTGCTGACATTTCTAAATTCCTTGGAAATACTTTTTCTTTTTCTGAATGCTAAAATAACGAATTGGATACAAAATCAACTCAATTAAATGAACAATCGGCGATAATACCCAAATGGCTGCAAATAAATAACCCTTAAAAACTTTTAAAAGTGTTTTGCGTTTTGCCGGATTTTTTAAAATTAAAGCCGACCATATTGTGAACATTTTATTGGCTTTTTTATCCATTGATACTAAAAACCAACGGTATTCTACAGCACCTTTTGCTAGCAGTTGTTCCTGCAAACCAGTATAATTATTTTTTAAAAGTAAAGATAAAATTATGCTTCCGAATTTTACCGATTCGTTGATTTCTTGGGTTGATACACCGGGTAAAGGTAAAAATCCGTAGGTTTTTCTTTTTACTCCACTAAACATCCAGTCAACAACCGTAATTACACTTATCAGGTTAATGTTTCTGTCGGTCAGTGCAATGTTTCCGACCAAATTAGCATTAACATTTTTCAACAACACTTTTACTTTTTCTTGTGCAAATGCCCACATATTACGGCTTCCGCTTATGGTAACTACCGGAACATCGTTTAAAATTACTTTGGCAAATTCGCTTTTTAAGAAGGAATTTACCGGAATTGACGGCGACAGATACCAAACCTGAAAATGCAGCAGAACCAAATCGAATTTTGTTTGAAGAATTTCACTGCTTGGCGAAATTATTTCTGTTGGAATCTGTTTAAAAGTTTCTGGAAAAACATCAAAAAAGGAATCATTATCCCACGGAAAAGGAAAGTTTTTTTTAGTTTGAATGTTGTAATAAGTTACATTCACATTGGCATCTTCAACAAACGGAAGACTGATTTGATCGGCAATTTCTTTTAACTGGCCCGATTGCGAATAATAAATAACTAAAACATTTTTCATAGGTTGTTTGTTTTCATGATCTTGTCATTCCGTAGGAATCTCATAAGATAAAAAAGATTTCTCGTCGCTCCGGTTCTCGACTTCGCTCGAACTGACGAATATTTATAATTTCAGAATGACTTTTTTAATCTTTCCAAAAATCGAAATAATTAAACCACTGATATGGATATTTTTTTAACATCTGCGAAACACTTTTGGTATAACTGTTTAAAACGGCTTGTGCATCGCGGTGTTTAAATTCGGGTGCGCGGCGGGTGTACAAATGGTAATGTAAATTAGGTTCTTTCATTACATACACAAAGGCAACCGGAGCCTTTAACCGTGATGCCAGCATAAAAGTTCCTGCCGGAAAATATGCCTCTTTACCCAATATTTCTGCCTGCATTGTTTTAGAATAATCGAAATAACGATCGCCGGTAAAACAAATTAAATGATTTTTTGAAAGGGCATCATTAATTTCAAAAATATGCGATAAATCTTCTTTTACGTAAATAAATTGCACATTTGGTTTTTCATCTGTGATACTTTCCAGATACTGCTTAATTACAGAATGTTCCTGATCTACCGTTACGATATGTATCTGACAGTTAAAATCGATATCGGCAAAAAACTTTTCGGCAATTTCAAAATTACCAATATGTGCGCTGATTAAAATTCCGCCTTTGCCTTCGGTTAACAACTGCTTTAAAATATCAATTCCATCAAAATCAAAGGTAAATTTGTTACACAACCCTGCCGAAATAGCTATTTTATCAATAAGAACCTGACCAAAGGTAAAATAGCTTTTGTACACCGCAAAAACGGCTTTAAAAAACGAAAACTGCTGGCGGTGGCGGAAATACGAAAACATTGCCTTAAACGATGCCGGGTATGCTGCAAAATAATAAAAAGCCACAAATACCAAAACGCTGTAAGCAGCACGTATTCCCAGCTTTTTAATGCAATAAACAAATATTTTGTAACCTAAAATTGTTCCTTTAGATTTTCCGCTCCATTGGGTCATTTTTAAGCGTTTTTAGCAGCAATTTTATTGTTGATGATGTTGTAAAAATCCTGAAAAGTTACCATTCCCAAAAAATCGGCTTCCACTAATTTTACGCCGAAGTTCGATTCTATGATAACTACCAAATCCACATAATCCAAGCTGTCCAAATCTAGCGTTTGCTTTAAATTTTTATCTGCTTCAATTACCTCTGCATCTACTTCGAATTCTTCAATTAAAATCTCGTTTACTTTATCGATGATTTCCTCAATCTTCATTTCTGTGTTTATTATTTTTATTTACAACATAGATACATAAAATCTTTTAGTTTAAAAGGTCAAAATAAAAGGTTTTATGAACTATAAAAGCACTAAAATCTATTGTTTCTATGTAGTAAAATATTTATTTATATTTTTTAACGATTACCGCAGAATTTGTTCCTCCAAATCCAAAAGAATTCGACAAATATACGTCAAAATCTTTATTTATTGTTTTGGTGGCAATATTCAACTTTGCCGAATGCTCATCGGGTGTTTCATAGTTGATGTTTGGTGCGATAAATCCTTCATTCATCATAATTGTAGAATAAATAATCTCGCTTGCACCCGCCATCCAGCATTCGTGACCCGTCATTGACTTTGTGCTGGAAACATACGGTTTTGTTGCTCCGAAAACTTCATCGATAGCCTGTGCTTCATTTGCATCGCCAACCGGTGTTGATGTTGCGTGTGCGTTGATGTACTGAATATCTGCTGCATTTAAACCTGCCTGTTCTAAAGCTTTTCTCATTGCTGAAGCAGGACCATCTACGTTTGGGGTTGATATATGTCCGCCGTTTGACGAGAAACCGTAACCTACAATTTCTGCAATAATGTTTGCACCCCGTGCCAAAGCGCTGTCTAAACTTTCTAAAATTACCGTTGCACCGCCACCGCTTGGAACCAAGCCATCGCGCTGTGCATCGAAAGGACGGCACGCTTTTGCAGGTTCGTTTTCGCGAGGTGAAAAAACGCCTAAACCGTCAAAACTTGCCATTCCGTATTTGTTGATTTCCTGCGCACCACCACAGATTACCAAATCTTGCAAACCGTTTTTAATCATCATATATCCCAAACCAATGGCGTGGGATCCGCTGGCACAAGCTGCACTAATGGTCATGTTGATACCACGAATATTAAAAATGGTTGATAAATTCATGGTTACCGTAGAATTCATCGACTTAAAAATGGCTCCTGAACCTATTAAAGCGGTATCTTTCTTTTCGCGAACAATATCCGTAGCTTCAATAATGGCTTTAGAAACACTGTCGTTTCCATAGATAAGACCAATTTCACGCTTGTTGAAATCGTCTAAAGAAATACCTGCATTTTGTAAAGCTTCCATAGTTGCCACATAAGCATATTCGGTCTCTTCGCCAATGGTAATACGCTGCCTGCGACTTAAAAACGTCTTTAAATCGGGCGATGGAACTTTACCTGTTAATGCCGAACGAAAACCGTATTCTTTGCGTTCTTCATCGAACACAATACCCGATTTTCCTTCGTATAACGATTGTTTAACTTCTTGTAAATTGGTACCGATGCACGAATAAATTCCCATACCGGTTATCACCACTCTGTTATTCATTATGAATAAATTCCTCCGTTTATATTTATAATTTCTCCTGTTATATAGCCCGATTTTTTCGATGCTAAAAAGCTAACCAGATCGGCTACTTCTTCGGCTTCGCCAAAACGGTTGGCAGGTATCATTTTTACTAATTCTTTTTCATCTAATTCCGCAGTCATATCGGTTTTAATAAAGCCCGGGGCTACCGCATTTACGGTCACTTTGCGTTTTGCAACTTCTTGTGCCAGTGCTTTTGTAGCTGCCACCAATGCACCTTTTGCTGCCGAATAATTGGTTTGACCCGGCGTGCCTTTTACACCCGAAACCGAAACCATATTGATGATTCTGCCGTATTTACTGCGCAACATTTCCTGAATAAAAAAATTGGTAACGTTGTAGAAACCGTTTAAGCTGGTGTCAATCACACTTTTCCAGTCGTTTGGCTGCATCCACATAAATAAACCATCGCGAGTTATTCCGGCGTTGTTCACAATAACTTCTACAACAGCTTCAGGATTGGTTTCTTTCCATGAATTTAATGCAGCTTGTGTTTCTTCTAAACTTGCTACGTTAAACCCAATTATTTCTGCCGATCCTCCTTCGTTTTCAATTAACTGTTTAGTTTCTAACGCAGCTGCTTCGTTCGATTGGTAATTAATCAAAACATGGTACTGCAAATCCTTTGCCAATTTTAAGCAGATGGCTTTTCCTATTCCACGAGATCCGCCTGTAACTAAAGCACATTTCTTCATTTGCTGCCTATTTTTTTAAAAATTCCTTAACCTTGTTAACATAAGGATACATTACCATATCTTCTGCAAAAACAGGAACAATGCTTCTAATTTCATCATACAGTTTCTTTGATTGACTGCTTAATTTATCCTGATAATTCAATGCATCAATTGCCTGGATAATCGTAATTAGCTCAATCGCCAACACTTCAAATGTATTTTCGATCACGTTGCTGCACATAACGGCTGCATTGGTACCCATACTTACAATATCCTGATTGTCGTTATTGTTCGGGATGCTGTGAATGTACATAGAAGTTGACAATGCCTGATTTTCGGCTGTGGTTGATGTTGCCGTAAACTGTACACCCTGCATACCAAAATTGAAACCTAATTTACCTAGATTGACAAATGGTGGCAGTATTTCGTTTATTTTTGAATTTAACAGATAGTTTAGCTGACGTTCTGCCAACATAGATATTTTTGTAACAACCAGCTTTAACTTGTCCATTTCTAACGACACGTAATCACCATGGAAATTTCCGCCGTGATAAACCTGTTCTGTTTCCACATCGATCACCGGATTGTCATTTACCGAATTTATTTCCTTCTCTAAAATATCTTTAACCGATAAAACGGTATCGTAAATAGGACCTAAAATTTGCGGTACACAACGAATAGAATAATATTCCTGAACTTTTTCCTTAAAAATTTCTTCAGTATTTTCTCCGCTGTATAAATGTTCCTGACGGTTACGTGTAAGCTTGCTGTTTCTTAAATGATTGCGCATTTTTTCAGCAACAACCTGCTGTCCGTTATGTAATTTGGCATGGTTTAATTCCTGTGACAAATGATCGTCATAAGCCTGTACAATTTCATTAATCATACAAGATGCCTGCAATGAAAAATCGACTAATTTATCAGTCAATAACGCGTTAACGATACCAATTCCCGTCATTACCGATGTTCCGTTCATCAATGCCAAACCTTCGCGAATTTTAACATCGATAGGCTGTAAACCTTCTATTTCAAAAACTTCTCGAGTAGTTTTACGTTCACCTTTATAAAAAACTTCGCCTTCGCCAATAAGTATCAGTGCCAAATGTGCCAGCTGAACCAAATCTCCACTTGCACCAACACCACCATGAGCAAAAATAAGCGGTGTAATATCTCTGTTTATCAATTCTTTCATTAAATTAATAACTGAAATATTTACTCCAGATTTTCCTAATGCCAAGGTGTTTAATCGAGCTAAAACTGCAGCTTTTACATGTATTGGCGACAACGGATTACCTGTACCCGATGAATGGCTGCGAATTAAATTGTATTGCAATTGCAACTGATCTTCCGGTTGAATACGGTATTGTGCCATAGGACCAAAGCCCGTATTAACACCGTAAATGACTTTATTTGACGAAAACGATTTTAAAAAATTAAAACTTTTCTCCACACGGTTTACAAGTAAATCGTCTAATGTAATGGCTTCATTATTAAAAATAACCGAAGCAAAATCATTTATCGTTAAATAATCACGAATAACTTTCATTAAAAATTGTTTGATTAAAATGTATTAAATGACTGATTTCTTGTAATTTTGAAACATCATTTTACAAAGGCAAAAATATAATTTTAAACTATCTTTTTTACTATGAATACAGAAAATGTTGATATCCTAATTATTGGAGCAGGTCCCAGCGGAAGTGTTGCAGCCGGATATCTGCAAAAACAGGGCGCAAAGATAAAGGTTATAGAAAAACAAAAGTTCCCTAGAATTGTGGTGGGCGAAAGCCTGATTCCACGTGTTATGGATCATTTTTACGAAGCCGGTTTGTTTGAAGCCCTTGATTCGTATAGCTTTGAAAAGAAACCCGGTGCACGCTTTATAAGAGGTAAAGAGATATGTATTTTTGATTTTAGCAATAAATTTGGCGAAGGATGGGATTGGACGTGGCAGATTCCGCGTGCCGACTTTGATAAAGCCATGACCGATGAACTAGAACGTAAAGGAGTTGATATTGCTTTTGAAACTGAAGTTACCAATGTGGAATTTCACGGTACTGATTCGGTAACTACCATTAAAGGCAAAAACGGAAACGTTTCACAAATCAACGCTAAGTTTGTGATTGACTGTAGTGGATACGGACGCGTTTTACCACGTATCTTAAAATTAGAATCTCCTTCAAAACTGGATCCACATTCGGCTATTTTTACGCATGTTAAAGATGTAAACCAACCTGATGGGGTAGAAGGTACCCAGATTTCTTTTGATATCATAGAAACCGAAGTCTGGTTATGGGTAATTCCTTTTTCAAACGGAAACACAAGTGTAGGTATTGTAGGTCCAACAGATTATATCGATAAATTATCATCGACAGGAAATACAGAAGAAGCCATTAAAAATGCCATAAAACTGTCTGATTTCTATGTAAAGCGATTCGATAAATTACCTTTTGAGTTTGATCCGATCCATTTAAAAAATTATTCGGTAGCGGTATCTCAGTTTTACGGCGAAGGATATGCTTTAACCGGAAACAGTACTGAATTTTTAGATCCTGTATTTTCTTCAGGCGTTTGTTTTGCAACCGAATCGGGAATTTTAGCAGCAAAATTAGCTTTAAAACAAATTAACGGGGAAGAAGTGAATTGGGAAAAAGAGTATACCGAATACATGAAATACGGCATTGATGTTTTTACAACTTACGTTAAAGAATGGTACACGGGCAACTTACAGGAACTTTTTTACCATCAGCCCGAAAACCCTGATGTTAAAAGAAAAATCTGTGCTGTTTTAGCCGGTTATGTTTGGAATAAAGAAAATACGTTTGTAGCCAAACATCACAACATTATAAAGAACATGGCGTACATGATTCGTGAAAGCAAAAAGGATTCCCAATAGGAATCCTTTTTATTTTACTTTTTTACTTATTTTCTTTGCTAAGGTTTTAGCTGTTTTTGCGTATCCTTCTGCAATTCTATCATTATTGTTAGGTACACCAACAAAATTATCTCCCGGAGCTTCCTTACTTTCAATTTCCATTAATACTACATTGTTATCAGCAGTTTCAACAAACCTTAAAATAGTGTTTACTTTAGCTGGTTGCGTCATTACACCTGCGTACCAGCCAGGGTAAATCCAAACTGTTTTAACGTACAAAGTGTACTTTGCATCCGTATTATTTAAAGAAGTGATAATTGAGCTATTTTTATTCATTGAGGCTATAAACTTTTCAGAAAACGAAACCTTTTTAGAATATTCCCAATCATTTTTCCAATCTTCAACTTCTGTTAAAGGTTTACCTGCATTTAAAATGTCTTTTTCTCTTTTAGAAATATAGGCAGCTTCATTCATATTTTCCTTATAAAAGGTTACATTAGAATAATCCATAACCAGATTCAATTCTTTTTGATCCTTCAGGAAATCATAATTACCTGAAACGATTCTCATTTTTTGAGCTTGCACAAATGTTACCAGCATCAATGCTGATAGTACCAATACTTTTTTCATTTTATTGTTATTTTTAAGGAACGCAAATATAGGTGTTTATAACCTAAATTTTAATATCAATAACCTGTGTTAACAACTGTGGATAACTTTAAACAAATAAAAATAATTTACTTTAAAAAAATCAGTATGGCAGTTTATAGTTGTTTATAAGCCCTGTTTTTATTGAAAAGAATCAACGTTTACGTTCACACTTTTTACATACTTATAAACACTTATTCACAAGTAAACTTTTAAGTAATTTTTGTTAGTCTGAAAAATAATATATCAACACAAATTATAAAATATACTGATAGCTAGCGGCTTGATATATTAAGTTAATGTTAACAACTTTTAATAAGTAACAATTAAAAATACTTTCCAGAAAACTTATGCTACATATTAACAAGCATTATAAAGAAGAAATCTTTTTTTTAAATTTTAAAATTTATTTATTTAATAATAATATGTTGTTAACAACAAAACAATCGTTTCTTGTTTTTAGTATTCCATTTAATACGTGTAATTATTAATATATAATTTAAGTATTTGAATATCAGTATATTAAATATTTTAATACAATCTTATAAAACTTTTTTTAGTTTCGTTGTACCTTTGCAAGTATTTTAATGCTTAAATATGGTCATTTTTAATTACGAGACCGATTTTCAGTTAGAAAATGAGTCTAAATATGAACAATGGATCGATGCCGTTATAGAATCGGAAAATAAAGAACCCGGTGAAATTAATTATATTTTTTGTGATGACGATTATCTTCACAAGATTAATATGGAGTATTTAGATCATGATACGCTAACCGATATAATTAGTTTTGATTATACTATTGGAGATTTGATTTCCGGTGATATTTTTATTTCGGTTGAAAGGGTACAGGATAATGCAAAAGAATACGAGGTATTGTTTAATGAAGAACTGTTAAGAGTTTTATCACATGGTGTTTTACATTATTGTGGTTATAAGGATAAAACAGATGAAGAAGCAAAAATTATGCGTACCAAAGAACAAGAAAAAATTAATATGTTCCACGTGGAACAGTGAAATTTTCTTAATGTTTAATTTAATGTTTCACGTGGAACAATGAGTTTATTTCAAGATAAATATAATGTAATAGTAGTAGGTGCTGGTCATGCAGGATCCGAAGCAGCAGCAGCAGCAGCAAATATGGGTATGAAAACGTTGTTGGTAACAATGAGTCTTCAAAATATTGCACAAATGAGTTGTAACCCTGCAATGGGCGGAATAGCAAAAGGACAGATTGTTCGAGAAATTGATGCGCTTGGTGGTTACTCGGGAATTGTTTCAGATAAATCTGCTATTCAGTTTAAAATGCTGAATGTTTCAAAAGGTCCGGCAATGTGGTCGCCACGTTGTCAAAGTGACCGTATGCTTTTTGCCGAAACCTGGAGATTGATGTTGGAAGGAACTCCGAATTTAGATTTTTACCAGGAGATGATTTCCGGTATTTTAATCGAAAATAATAAAGTTATCGGAGTTAAAACTAGTCTGGGAATTGAAATAAAAGCTGATACTGTTATATTAACAAATGGTACTTTTTTAAACGGATTGATCCATATCGGTGATAAACAGTTTGGCGGAGGTAGAGCAGGTGAGAGTGCTTCTTTTGGTATTACCGAAGACTTAATTAAAGTAGGTTTTGAATCGGGTAGAATGAAAACGGGAACACCTCCAAGAGTAGATGGACGTTCATTAGATTATTCTAAAATGGTGGAGCAACCGGGAGATTCAAATCCACAAAAATTTTCGTATTCAGATGCTACAAAATCATTAACAAAACAGCGCTCTTGTTATATGACCTATACATCGCCTGAAGTACATGATTTATTACGTGAAGGTTTTGATCGTTCACCAATGTTTAACGGAAGGATTAAAAGTTTAGGTCCGCGTTATTGTCCTTCAATCGAAGATAAAATTAATCGATTTGCCGATAAAGATCGTCATCAGTTATTCGTTGAACCAGAAGGGTGGAATACGGTTGAAGTATATGTAAACGGATTTTCTACATCGTTACCTGAAGATGTTCAGTTTAAAGCATTGCGTTCTGTGGTTGGGTTTGAAAATGTAAAATTTTTCCGCCCAGGTTATGCTATTGAATATGATTATTTTCCACCTACACAGTTAAAACATTCTTTAGAAACAAAGTTGGTTGATGGTTTGTATTTTGCTGGTCAAATTAACGGAACAACGGGGTATGAAGAAGCAGCAGCTCAAGGTTTAATGGCTGGAATAAATGCTGCTTTAAAAGTTCAGGAAAAAGAACCATTTATATTAAAAAGAAACGAAGCTTACATTGGTGTTTTAATAGATGATTTAATTACAAAGGGTACAGAAGAACCATACAGAATGTTTACATCGCGTGCAGAATATCGCACTTTATTGCGTCAGGATAATGCCGATTTCAGGTTAACACCAAAGGCGTTTGAGATTGGTTTAGCTAAAGAAGATCGATTAAAACGAATGGAATATAAAAAAGAATCTTCTGATAATTTCGTTCAGTTTTTTAAAGAAACTTCGGTTCAACCTAAAGAGGCAAATACTATTTTAGAAGAAAAAGGAAGCGAACCAATGAAGCAACCCGATAAAATGTTTAAGGTTTTTTCTCGTCCACAGTTAAATGACGAAGATATTTTACGCTTTAAAAAGGTTGAGGATTATATAAAAGAAAATGATTTAGATGAGGAAATTATTTCTCAAGCCATTATTCAGGTTAAATATTCAGGTTATATTGAAAAGGAAAAGAATAATGCCGATAAGTTAAACAGATTAGAGGATTTAATCATTCCTGAAAATTTTGACTATGATAAAATTAAATCAATGTCATTTGAAGCTAAAGAAAAATTAAAGAAAATTCGTCCGGTTACTATATCACAGGCGTCACGAATAAGTGGTGTAGCTCCGTCTGATATTTCGATATTATTAATACACATGGGCAGGTAATTTTATGTTCCACGTGAAACAAAAACTCCTTTGCAAAGGAGTTTTTGTTTTATATATTCGCATAATGAAAAACAAAACCATTAAAGATTACAGTATTTCTAAAGAAGATTTTGAACTGATCTATAATGATAATTATGAAATGTATCAAACAAATTTTAATGCATTTGATAGATTGGATGATTATTATAAAAGTGAAAATTATATTTCTCATACCGATTCAAAACGTAATTGGTTTGAAAAAGTTTATCAGTTGGTAAAGAATTATACGATCAATCAAAAATGGAAATTAATTAAAAAATATACTAATAGTAATTCAATTTCTATTTTAGATATTGGTTGCGGAACAGGAGATTTTCTAAAGTACGGAATAAATAAATTAAAAGTAAACGGAGTAGGAGTAGAACCTAATAATGAAGCTGCTGCTATTAGTTCATCAAAAAATATAAATGTTTATAATAGCCTTAATGAATTAAATGATGCAAAATACGATGTTATAACTTTATGGCACGTTTTGGAACATGTTACCGATTTAAATGAATATTTCAGTTTCTTTAAAAATTACCTGAAAGAAAATGGTATACTTATAATTGCTGTTCCTAATTTTAAATCTTTCGATGCAAATCATTATAAAGAATATTGGGCAGCTTGGGACGTACCTCGGCATCTTTGGCATTTCAGTAAGCAATCTATAAAAAAATTGGCTGAAGATAATAATTTCAAGTTGATACATATAAAACCTATGTATTTTGATAGTTTTTATGTATCCTTACTTTCCGAAGAATACAAAACCGGATCCAAAAATATTTTTAAGGCATTTTATATTGGCTTGTTGTCAAATATCAAAGGAAATTTTACAAATGAGTATTCTTCGCACATTTATATTCTTAAAAAATAATTTTAAATAGGTTCTTTTTAAAGATTGAATATTAAAATGTGTCTTTATATTCAAATTTTGTAAAAGTGTCTTAAATCGCGAATTTTTGATATTGTTTTTATAAGATCATTCTATAATAATATAAAAAGGCATATAAATTTTTTATAATAGATCAAATTAGATAATTTTAAATACTTTTGTTGAAATTTAAATTTTAAATAAAATACTTATATGAAATCGCTATAAATAAAATTTTGCTTTAGCGAAGACAAATAAAAAAGCGATTCCATATAACATTTAAAAAAATAATAATTAATATGAAAAAAATCATGATGTTGGCTGTTGTAGCATTAAGTGTTATTGCCTGCAATAAAGAAACAGCAACAACACCAAATGCCGGTAAAACAAATACTACTACAGAAGGTTTTAAAACAGCTTATATCGATACGGAAGAATTAATGAAAGAATATCAGGAATTCAAAGATTTCGAAGCAAAGTTTAAAACAATGTCCGATAAAATGAAAAATGAATTAGACAGCGATGCACGAAAATTTCAGAACGATGTTTTAGATCTTCAGAAAAATGCACAGTCTAAAGGAATGGAGTGGGCGCAAAAGCGTCAGGCAGAATTAGAGCGTCGTCAGCAAACTTTAGCAGAAAAGGAACAAAACTATATGAAGAAGTTTCAGGAAGAAAGTGCTGTTGAACGTGATTCAATGGTTTCTAAAATGAAAACTTTTATAAAAGATTACGGTAAAGAACAAGGCTACGATTATATCTACGGTACTGGTGATGCAGCTTCAGTTTTATACGGAAAAGAAGAATATAATTTAACCAAAGAGGTTTTAGCACTTTTACACAAACAGTACGAAGAGAAAACCGGTAAAAAGGTTGAAGTTAAAGAAGAAACTAAAAAAGAAGAAGTTAAGAAAACCGAAACTAAAAAATAAAAATTAAAACCACCAATTCTGGTGGTTTTTTTATCTTTACAATATGACACCCGAAGCACAATTAGTTTTACAATACATACAGCACACCAACAAAAACGTATTTTTAACCGGTAAAGCAGGTACGGGTAAAACAACGTTGCTTAAAAAAATTCTGTCAACAACGCACAAAAACACGGTGGTTGTAGCACCAACAGGCATTGCGGCTTTAAATGCAGGCGGTGTCACCATTCATTCGTTTTTTCAATTGCCTTTTTCTGGGTACATTCCTACAGTCGATTTTAAGAATACAGACAACGGTATGTATTTCGAAACCAAGCAAACCATTACAAGGCATTTTAAAATGCCGCAATCTAAACAAACCATTATAAGAAATTTAGAATTGTTGGTTATTGATGAAGTTTCTATGCTGCGTGCAGATTTGTTAGATGCGATGAACGAAATGCTTCAGTTTGTAAGGAAATCCAGTTTACCTTTTGGCGGAGTTCAGTTGCTCTTTATTGGCGATTTATGGCAGTTGCCACCGGTTGTAAGGCATGCCGATTGGCAGGTGATGAAACAGTTTTACAGCGGAATTTACTTTTTTAATGCTTGGATTATGCAGCAAACGCAGCCGGTTTATATCGAATTAAAAAAGATTTACCGTCAAGATGATGAAGCTTTTATCCGTTTGTTGAATAATTTCCGAACAAACAACAATACACCGCAAGATTATGAACTGCTTGAAAAACAAGTAAACGAAAATTTCGATACCAAAAAAAATAAAGGCTACATTACGCTCACAACACACAACAGAAAAGCAGACGATATTAACGATAAAGAACTTGATAATTTAAAAGCGCAGGAATATGTTTTTCTGCCCGAAATCATTGGCGATTTTCCTGAAAAAATGTATCCGCTGGAACCTGAACTGGTTCTTAAAAAAGGCGCACAGGTAATGTTTGTTAAAAACGATTTAAGTTTTGAAAAGCGTTATTACAACGGAAAAATAGGAACTGTTTTCTTTGTATCGGAAAATGAAATCGAAGTTTATCTGCCAGACGATAACGTTAAAATTACTGTTGAAAAATACGAATGGCAAAATGTACGCTATGCCATAAACGAGCAAACCAAGGAAATCGAAGAACAGGTTTTGGGAACTTTTGTGCAATATCCATTGAAACTGGCTTGGGCAATCACCGTTCACAAATCTCAAGGACTTACGTTTGATAAAGCCGTTCTGGATATTAATGATGTGTTTATGAGCGGGCAGGCGTATGTTGCCTTGTCACGTCTTCGTAGTTTAAACGGTTTGGTGCTTACAAAACCCGTGGCGATCCGTACCATTATGGCAGATGAAAACATACTGTCTTTTGCCAGACAAAATGAATTAACGGATAATGAAATTTCTTTGGTTCAGGCAAAACTGGAATATCTGTGGCAGCAGGTAAAAGATACATTTAATTGGATTGATGCACATAAAGAATTTTTAAAATGGATTGAAACCTGGGTAACAGAAAAAAAATCGACACGGAAAATTTACCAGGCATGGGCACAAAAACAGGAACGATTGCTTGAAAATCTTAAAAATGTGGGATTAAAGTTTCTACAGGAACTCCATACACATTTTACCGCAGACGATTTTAGGATTGATCATTTACTGCAACGTTTAACCAAAGCATATACCTATTTTTCTCCGAAGTTGGACGAATTGGCGTACGATACCCTTTTTGTTTTGGAACAATCTAAAAAGAAGAAAGGTTTTGTGCTGTTTACCGAACAATTACGTGTTTTTGAAGACGAGCATATAAAAATGGTTTTAAAGTTGATTAAAACAAACAAAATGGTGCAATTATTTGGCAGCGGCATCGATTTTTCAAATGAAAATTTAAACGATCAGGATGTAACTTCGTACCGTTTGAATCATTTAACAGGCATCAAAGAAATATTGCGTACCCAAATTCTGGACATTGACGAAATAGAAGATGATATCAAACAAATTCCGAAACCGGTTAAAACAGCAACAACAGATAAAACGTTTGCCCTTTGGCAACGTAAATTAACCATTGCTGAAATTGCCGAAGAACGCAAATTGTCTGTGCAAACAATTTATCAGCACATTGCAAAACTGATTGCCGAAGATAAAATAGACATTGCAGCTGTTTTATCGGTAAAAAAAATCGGTCAGCTTAAATATTTGTTTGATAATCAGTTAGATAAAACGCTTACCGAAATAAAAGCCGAAGCATCTGAAGATATAAGCTGGAACGATTTAAGAATTTACCAGTCATATTTAAAATCTGTTTTAAGTTCCAAATAATGCTCTAATAAAATGTGGAGCATTGTAAATCTTTAATTATCGAACAAAAACATTAATAAAATTTATATATTTGCCAGTTAAACCTCTTAATCTACAATGAAAAATTATAGGGTTTTTATATAAAAACTTACATATTCCGAAAAAGCAATAATTTCTGCTTTTAGTTATAACAAATTTCTTTTTTATATAAAATTATTGTAAATTGAGAGAATGTAATATTTTTTTTAAATGTTCAACTAGGATTTGGTACATACTAGTTAAATAAGTATGTGAACAATTTATTCTAAATATAAATACAAAAAGAATTATTTTGAAGAAAAAAACAGGGCGGTATTTTAATTTCAAGTATCGAAAAGCGGTTCACTACACGCTAATTACAAGTGTAATTTTATTACAGCTTTTGCTGTTGGTAATACTTTACAACGAAATCTACAACGAACCAAAACTACGGGAATTAGAAGCAGAAGTGCATATTTCTGAACAAGCCCGGCATTTTAGCGATCTTACAAAAGACGATTACATTACAGCGCAAAACAATCTGCAAAATTATATCCAAACCAAAGACGACCAATATTTAATCAAGTACAACGATGCGTTGACCAGTTTAAACAACAATATTCAGCATTTAGCAAAAACAGCCGGCAAAAGCGACTTATTTTCACTATACTTAAACAAAAGCAGTAATGTAGATTTATCGGTTAAAAACATCAGCAATAAAATAGATTCGTTACGTGGTATAGAAATTCTTCCAAGCGACCAACTGAAAGAAAATTTGTTTAAACTGAAGGAATTTAAGTATCATGATATTTTAGACAGTGTTAATATAGAAACTACGATATCGGTTGACAGTGTGCAGCGTAAAGGTCTTTTTTCCCGCGTAAGTAATGCCATTGCAGGTAAAGTTGATGTGCAGAAAGAAAAATCAAATGTTGTTTTAACCTTAAGAAAAGGTACCACTGTAAGTTCGGGCAGTGTAGAAGAGCAATTGGAACAACTTTTTAAAAGCACAAACGACTATTATCAGAAAGAATTTGCCAATTACAAAAAAAACTATGAGAAACAGTTGGCTGCTGTAAAAAGTAAAGATTCTAAATTTTTAGATACCAATAAAGAACTTTTAAATTACAGCAACTTACTTTTAAAAAAGTATAACGACGCATTGGTTTCATTTACAAACGACGCCCGTCAGAAATTTCAGGAACAGTATAAAACCAACAAACAAATTAGAAATTATGCTATAATTGGTTTAATATTTTTTATGGTTATTATCTCAGTTATATTAGCTTTTATAACACGATTAACCTTTGCTTACGAAAGCCGTTTGGTAAAGGCACAAGAAAAAATAAAGCAGAATTTAAACTTTAAAAACAGAATTGTGGGCATGATAAGCCATGAGATACGAGCCCCGTTAAACATCATTTCTATTTACAGCAGAGGCATCAGGCAGCAAGTGAAAGACGAAGAAGTACAGGATTCATTAAAGTCGATCGAGTTTACCACCAATTCGTTATCACTTTTAGCAGATCAGATTTTAGATTTTTCTAAAAACGAAAACAAAAAGATGCAATTAAATAAAAGTACCTTCTATCTTAAAAACGAATTAGATGGAATTTTGAAAACGCTGGCTATTTTTGCAGAAAACAACGGCAACAAATTAATCGTTAACAGCAATATTTCACAGGAAAATCCTGAAGTAAATACCGATGTTGTTAAGCTGCATCAGCTATTTTACAACATTGTGGGTAATGCCAGCAAATTTACGAGAAACGGAATCATTTCTATAGATATTAAAACGGAAAAGATCCAAGACAATGCATTAAACCTGCGTGTTAAAATTAAAGACAACGGTACGGGGATTAACGAAGAAGATCTGAAACATATCTTTGAAAGTTACCACCAGGGATCCATTTCAGAGAACGTAAAAAATTTGGGTGCCGGTTTGGGGTTAAACCTTTGTAGGGAAATCATAGAGCTCTTTAATGGTGAAATTAAAGTTTCCAGTAAACAAAACATAGAAACAGTGGTGTCTTTTAATTTAGTTTTAAATCTAAATTAACGCAGTATTTTATACATTGTTTTTAAATAAAAGTACTTAATTATTTGATTTTTAGTTTTTTAATAAATATTTTTTATTTGGTATTAAAATATTATTAATACTGTCGGAAATAGTACTACAAAAAATACCAAAAAAGTGCTACAGCCAATTTGGTTTAGAATGTATAGTTTTATTCCGAATACCCTAAAATCTATAAGTATATGGATAATAAAATTACTCTTATAACAGCCGATGATCATAGCATTGTAACTAAATCTCTTTGTTTTATATTAAAAGGGCTGTACCCGGATGCCAACGTTTATGAATTTAATAGTATAAGTGATGTAATTAGAACCTTGCACACAACTTCTGTTGATTTATTGATATTGGATATTACTTTTCCTGACGGGAACACCTTGAATATTATCCCTGTTTTAAAAACAATACAACCTCAAGTAAAAATATTAATTTTTTCTGGTCTCGATGAAGATATCTACGCCGTAAGATGTTTAAATGCGGGTGTTAATGGTTATTTAAGTAAATTAAGTACTGAAGACGAAATTAAAAATGCCATTATAGAAGTAATGGCAACCAAAAAATATTTAAGTAAGAATATTCAGGAAAAAATAATGGATAATTATATTTTTAAAAAACCATCAAATCCAATAGATCAGTTATCCAATAGAGAATTGGAAATAGTTGGATTAATGGTTGAAGGTTATAAAAGCACAGAAATAGCATCCATATTAAATTTACAAAAATCAACGATTAGTACTTACAAAACCCGAATTTTTGAAAAACTAGGTGTAGATAATCTCCCCGATTTGATTAAAAAATTTAACTTATATGAAAAAATGTAAAAAAAAGCTCTATTTGAAAAATAGAGCTTTTTTTTGTAAAGACTTCATTATAACTAAACCTAAGTTCGGGTTAGGTTTTACTTTCTAGAAATCGTCAGTTCGTGTAGCGAAGCCTTTCGGCAAGCTCAAGACAGGTTATCGAGAACCGAAGTAGATTTTCAATAGAAAATCGTATCAAGAACCAAATTAAAAGTAAAAACTTCTCAATACCGTTTTTTCAAAAACTACTCGAAGTGACGGTGGTTAACATTTCAAAATCTCGTCCGTCCGTTCGAGTAGCGAAGCGTATCGAGAACCGAAGTAAAAATGAAAACTTCCCAACACGGTGTTTTAACAAAAAGAAACCGAAAGTGATGCGAATTTGCTTATCCCGAATCCATTAATACATGACAGATACCGATGATTTTTCCTGAAATATTGTAGAATTAGTTCTATAAATTTTATAGAACTAATTCTACAAACAAACCACATAAGTACTACACAGTTTGTTTTTTCATCTATTTATTTTTGAATAAAATCTTTTAACATTAAAAAAAATAATTTATGAATAACAAAACTACTTTAACACAAACAGTTACGGTTGTAAAAACGAAAATCTTTACAACAATGCTGTTGTTTATTTTAATGTTTGTGTACAATACACAGGCACAAAATACCACGATACAAGAACCGGGACCGTTGGTATTAAGTCCGGGGGTAGGTGAGCAAGTTCTATTCCAAATGGGCGAATTAACAGGTACCCTTACAGGAGTGGGTATTACCGCTACGTTCACGTCAGGTTCAAACGCTTTTGTTCACGCAAACGATTTATCTGTATTCGTTTTAGATGGTCCCACTACAATATTGCAGGTGGGTGGATACACACAATTAGTTGTCGGAGGTGAAAAAAGAAGCTGGGTAACAGGAAAGACAACAACAGCTCCCACTACTTTTTCTGACACCCAAACTTTAGACACTCCTATTTCTTTTTCGTTAAACGATAACCACAGGGTAGCTATGGCTATAGGTAATTATTTGCCAGGCGCAGCAGGAACTTGGGAATCTGTTACCATAACTTTAAATGGAGTAACCACAAGCTCTGCAAGCGTTAATAAACATCAAAAATTAAAATTATCGGTTTATCCAAATCCTTCAAAAGATGTTTTAAATATAACATGTAGCAATACAGCAATTATTGATTCTGTTAAAATGCTTGATATGAAAGGTAACATTATTAGAAACATTAATTCAGGCGGACATTTAACACAATTAAATATTTCTGATTTAACAGCAGGTTTGTATATGGTTGTAGTAAATACTGACGGAAAAGAAATCAAAGAAAAGTTTATCAAGCAGTAACGGGTAAATTGAACCTATTATTTAATAGCCCCCACATAATACAAACAGAAACCTATGGATGTAAAATTACTTATAACTACAGCTTTTAACAAAATAAACAAAAACAGGTGGAAAAAAGTAAATAACCCATTGCATGATTCTGATATAGAAGGTTTGGTTTTAAAATCGGAACTGACGATTTTTTTTAAAGAAAAAGCTTCAGATTGCCAGTTGAGTATATTAATAAAAAACAATAATCTCACGGTTGTTTATAAAAACATGATAATTCAAACAACGCTTTATAACAAAAGCGGAAAAATAATTTACCGGCAGGAAAATAATTTATCTCAATCTGTTTTCCCAAAACAAAGCAACAAATCTCAAATAGAAATAAAACATCAATGTGAAAAAGAGTCTTTTAATTATTATCTAATTAAGATCATCAATGTAGAAAAATCATATAGCGTTTTACAGACACAAGAAAGTTAACCACCCCGTCCGTCAGTTCGAGTAGCGAAGCGTATCGAGAACCGAGTAGCAAAGTGAAATCTGTGTAGAGAACTTAACAACAACTTCTCAATACCGTTTTTTTCAAAAACGCACTCGAAGTGACGAGAATAATATAACAAAAAAGACCCAAGGTCTTTAATAAATAAACATACGTTTTAAGTATGTAAACAAAATAGCCCGGTGTTTTTACATTGGGTTATAAATCCAAAAAAATGAGTATTAATTTAATTTATTTACAAATGAAAACTATTACTAGTTTTAGG
>JBEBXJ010000001.1:0-83290 GCA_040391685.1 Paenimyroides baculatum | reverse complement strand
CACAACACTTTTAATGTTGGGGTCCTGGGTTCGAGCCCCAGTCGGGTCACTTTTAGGGATAAGTCTATTTAAGATTTATCCCTTTTTTTGTATGATTTGTTTTGTAGTCCGTCAAATTAATTATCTTTAAACTATGAAATTAGCGTTGTATTTTTTGGTTATGTTATTAATGCCCATGCAAATTGAGGCACAATCGCACAAATTACAATTTATTACAAGTCAAGGAACTTTTAAAGTGCTGCTTTATGATTTTACTCCCAACCACCAGCAATTAATTCTAGAAACAGTTAAAAACAATGTTTACTGGCAAGCATTATTCAATAGAATTATTGAAAATTTTGTTGTACAAGGTGGTGAACACGACGATGACATTGCGGCAAGAGAAAAATATTTACCCCTAGAAGAACATTACAGGTTACCTCCAGAATTTGATTCACGGGCTTTTCACAAAATAGGTGCTTTGGGTGCTGGGAGAGATGAAAACCTGGAAAAAGCATCGTTTTTAAATCAAATTTATTTTGTGGTGGGTAAAACTGTTACTAAAGAGGAATTAAAAGCGTTAGAACTAAAGAAAGGTATTAAGTTTTCAGATCATCAAAGAAAAACGTACCTTAACCAAGGCGGTTTGCCAAGATTAGATAACGATTATACTGTTTTTGGCGAGGTGTATGAAGGATTAGATGTTTTGTTGAAAATAAGCAAACTAAAAACAGATGATAAAAATGCACCTATTGATCCAGTAGTTTTTGAAATTATAAAAATAGATTAATTAATGTCATTTAATGACGTATTTTTTGGTTATGTAACGTGAGGATTCATTTGTTTCTAAATAGTTTTAAATTAAAATGGCATTATGTTTTAGAAATATCTTTTCTAATTCTACTTAAAGAAGTGTCGGTAATTCCCAAATAAGATGCAATGTGTTTAAGCGGTGTATTTTGTATTAGTTGCGGCTTATCTTTTAACAGTTTTAAATAACGGTTTGATGCTGTTTCGGTAACCATATCAAGAGATTTTTGCTTTAACGAAAAAAGCTGAAAAGTAAACCACAGCCGTCCCCATTCAGAAAATCCTGGTTGTGAGCTAAATAAATTTTGAAAGTCTTGAAAATCAATCTTCCATAAAACGCAATCTGTAACGGTTTGTACGGTTTCTTGTGAAGGTTTACGTTGAAATAATGATGCAGGAACAATTACAATTTCATTATCAGTAAAAAATTCGGTAGTAATTTCGTTATTGTTATAATCTAAAACAAAAGCACGCGCAATTCCCTTTTCTAATAAAAAATACTCATTCGCAGTTTCGCCTTCTTTTAAAAGATAGCTTCCTTTAGGTAATTCTAATTTTTTATGTGCCTTTGCAATGATGTGTAAATCGCTCCCCGAAAAAAGAGGATGCTGATAAACCGACTGAAAAATATCCGACATAAATTCTTAATAAATTTTAATTTAAATATAAAAAAACGAATTAATATTTCGCTTTTAAATCGCATAATATTTAATTTTTTTGCTGTTTATGTAATTAATTGACTATATTTAGAATAGAAAAAAAATAAGTATGTTGGTTAAAGTTTTTGGTAGTGCCGTTTTTGGGATCGATGCTACAACAATTACTATTGAAGTAAATATTGATAAAGGCATTGGTTACCATTTGGTTGGTTTGCCCGATAATGCCGTAAAAGAATCTAGCTACAGAATTGCGGCTGCCTTAGCAAATATTGGCTACAACTTGCCAGGCAAAAAAATCACTATAAACATGGCACCAGCCGATTTGCGTAAAGAAGGATCTGCATACGATTTGCCTTTGGCGATTGGTATTTTGGCTGCGTCGGGTCAGTTGAAAAAAGCCGATTTTGTAAATTGTATGATCATGGGCGAATTGTCGTTAGATGGTTCTGTTCAACCGATAAAAGGTGCATTACCTATTGCAATTCAGGCGAAAGCCGATGGATTTACCGAGATATTCTTACCAAAAGAAAATGTTCAGGAAGCTGCTATTGTGCACGGACTGAATGTGTATGCTGTTGAAAATATTGCAGATTTAATCAATCATTTTGAAGGAAAGACTGTTTTAAAGACAGTGGAACTTCAAGAAGAGAATTTGTTTGATGTAGCCAACGATTTTTCTTTATTAGATTTTGCCGAAGTAAAAGGGCAGGAGAACATTAAACGTGCTTTGGAAATTGCAGCAGCAGGCGGACATAATATTTTACTGATTGGTCCGCCCGGTTCAGGTAAAACCATGCTGGCTAAAAGACTGCCGAGTATTTTGCCACCAATGACTGTGGAAGAATCTTTAGAGACCACAAAAATTCACAGTGTTGTTGGAAAAGTTCAAAATGTGGGATTGATAAAGAAAAGACCTTTCCGTGCGCCGCACCATACCGCATCTTCAGTGTCATTAGTTGGAGGCGGAAGTTATCCGCAACCGGGTGAAATTTCTCTGGCTCATAACGGCGTATTATTTTTAGACGAATTGCCGGAGTTTAAACGCGAAGTATTGGAAGTAATGCGGCAGCCTTTGGAAGATCGGGAAGTAACCATTTCACGAGCAAAATTCACGGTTTCGTATCCTTCGTCGTTTATGCTGGTGGCAAGTATGAACCCGAGCCCGAGTGGATATTTTATGAACGATAAAGGTTTGAGTCAATCATCTTCTATGGAAATGAATCGATATTTAAACAAAATTTCGGGTCCTTTATTGGATCGGATCGACCTTCATATCGAAGTAAATCCTGTTCCGTTTGAAAAGTTGGCAGATAAATCAACAGAAGAAAAAAGCGATGCCATAAGAAACCGTGTCATCCAGGCACGATCGGTTCAATCACAAAGGTTTAAAGAATATCAGGGAATCCATTACAACGCACAAATGCCTGCAAAACTGATTTCGATTTTTTGTGAGCTCGACGAAACTTCGCTAAATCTACTGCAAACAGCCATGGAGAAACTGAATTTATCTGCACGTGCGTACGACCGAATTTTAAAAGTTGCCAGAACAATTGCCGATTTGGAAATTGCCGATAAAATAAAACCCCAACACATTGCTGAGGCTATCCAGTACCGTAGTTTAGACCGTGATTTGTGGACAAATCCCTAAACTTGTTGTTCTTTTATATGTGTGTACAAACTATAGGCAGCAATGTAGTTTAACGGCAGGGTTAAAATGATTCCCAGCCCAAAAAACAGAATTCCTATAAATGATAAAAAGTATGCAAATACTATAAATGCAAATAAAAAGCCAGGTTTCTGGTTTACAGTCGATATACTTAAACGGATACTTTGTGTTATACGTAAATCATCAATGTAAATTCCCGGAATGGCAAAGTAAGTAAGCAGTTGTAAAAGCACACTGATTCCCAAGCCAACCAGGGCAAACCCTACAAGATCTAAAAAATACGATATGGCTGTGCTTAAAATCTGTACCACGATAATCACGTTTAATACCTTTAAGCCCTGTTTGCTTAAAATGGTTTTAAATGCACTGCCTAAATCTGCATAAGGTTGTGTCTGAACTTTTTTTATCATACCGTAAATTCCACCAAAAAAATAATGCAGAACAATACTAGCAACCATATTTACAATCATAATTTGGGTTGCATTTGCTGCAATAAATTCTTCTGCTGATTTTTGATTGGAAAGCTTTATAAACTCTTCGGGTGATCCTATTAAGGAAATCAACCCAACCATATAAATAAACGAAACAATTATAAACGTAAGAAAAATATACAAACCAGCCGTAACTGATACTTTTTTGGCAATAGAAATTATTTGTTCTGATAATTTCAGCTGATCGATTTCGTAACTCATATAAAAATAAAATGCCCCGCAAAAGTACGAAGCATTTTTTGAATTGATGGTTATTTTAATATCGAATACTGTTATATATGGTTTCGATATCGCCTTGGTTGATATCGCCGGTATTATACCCTTTCATAAACCAGGCTTTCCGCTCTGCCGATGTTCCGTGGGTAAACGTTTCCGGTTGAACGTGCCCCTGCATTTTGCTCTGAATAGCATCATCGCCAACAGCTTCTGCGGCACTAATCGCTTCATCAATATCGCCGGCGTCCAATTTTTCGTTGTTACGACTTGCCCAAACACCTGCATAAAAATCTGCCTGCAATTCTTGTGCTACCGACAATTTGTTGGCTGCGGCTTTACCTTTGCCTTGTTGTGCCTGACGAACTTTTTGATTGGTTCCTGCTAATGTTTGTATATGATGTCCTACTTCATGTGCAATTACGTAAGCAATGGCAAAATCGCCACCTTTTGCCCCGAAACGGGTGCGTAATTCTTCAAAAAAACGTAAATCCATATAAACTGTTTGATCGGCCGGACAATAAAACGGACCTGATGCAGATGTTGCCGAACCACAAGAAGTATTTACACCGTCATCAAACAAAACCATTTGGGGTTTTTGATATATTTGACCGTTTTCTTGAAAGATTTGATTCCAAGTTTCATTGTTGTAATAATAATTCGATTTAGCAAATTCGCCCAATTCTTTTTCTTCTGCCGAAAGTTCTCTTGTTTGTACTTGTTCGGTCTGCTGTGTGCCTTGTGTTTGATTTAAAACAGTACCGATTACCTGACCGGTTTCTCCGCCAAACATAGTTAACAATAAAGCAATAACACCAATAATTCCACCACCAACAACTGCTTTACCACCGCCCGACATTCCTCTACGGTCTTCAAAGCCTTCTACATTTCCTTTTTTCTCCCATTTCATATTTTCTAAATCTAAATTTTCTTCTAAATTACTCTTTTTCTACATTTTTCCAAATAATATCATCGGGAACCGGAGCAATAATTTTTAATTCTTCTTTGGTAACAGGGTGGTTTAATATCAGTTTTCTAGCATGCAGATGAATGCCACCATTTGGATTGCTTCTATCGAAACCATACTTTAAATCGCCTTTAATTGGGCAACCAATGGCAGTTAACTGGCAACGGATCTGGTGATGACGACCTGTGTGCAGATTGATTTCCAATGCAAAATAAGAATTCAATTTTTGAATGATCTTATAATCTAAAACCGCCTGTTTGCTGTCTTTAACTTCTTTTAAATGTGCTTTAGACGTGTTGTTTTTAGGGTTTCGAGTTAAGTAGTGAATCAGCGTATCGCTTTCTTTTGGCGGCTGATTTTTAACAATTGCCCAATAGGTTTTCTGCGTTTCACGGTTTTTAAACAAATCGTTCAGTCGGGTTAATGCTTTTGATGTTTTTGCAAAAAGCACAATGCCCGATGTTGGTCTGTCTAACCTGTGAACCACTCCCAAAAAAACCGCGCCCGGTTTGCTGTACTTATCTTTTATGTATTCTTTTACAACATCGCTTAACGGTTTGTCCCCGGTTTCATCACCCTGCACAATATCGCCCACACGTTTGTTCACCACAATAATATGGTTGTCTTCGTATAAAACCTGTAAATTATCTTTGTTTGAATATGTTTTCAAAATATAAATATTTAAGCAAAAGTAAATGGTATTTCTTACATAATAAAATTACATGTACCATAAAAGACAACCGGACTATTAACTTAATTTAAACCGGTATGTTGTTACGTTCCGGTATAACAATATTTTTGAAAAAAATTACAGATGAACCAAGTATTACATAAAATCGTAGCTAATAAGGAACTTCATGCAAAGTGGCTTAATACACTTTCGTTTATGGAAAATGCCGGTGCCAGAAAAATATCGGCTTGCGAAAATCCCTTAACAGTTGATATTATTCAACTGAAACATGCAGCAGAAGAACATAGGCATGCTTACTATTTAAAGAAACAAATTTTAAAATTAGGGGTAGATATCTGTGAAAATTACAAATCATCGCACTTACTTGCTCCTGTTTACACATTTCAATATTTACAAAGGTTAGATGTTATGTGTAGTCGTTATTTACAGCAACATTTTAATTTAAGTGGGAGTAAGCTAAAATTTGCCTCGTATTTATTTGTAACCTACGCAATAGAAGTACGGGCAGATGAACTGTATCCTGTATATCAGCAAGTTCTTGAGGAGCAGAACTCAAAGATAATGGTAAAATCTATTATTATTGAAGAAGAAGGACATTTGGAAGAAATGATTGGAATGTTACAAAAGTTTGATGAAAAGTGGGAAAAATACGCCAATGAAATAGAATTAATGGAAAAACAATTATTTAACGATTGGTTTAGTGCTATTTCTAAAGAGGTTTTGCAGTATGAACAGATTGGAAACGCATTGGTATAAAAAATTATCTGAAAGAAAAGATAATGGAAATTTCAGGAAGCTGTTACCAAAAGCTGTCGGAATTGATTTTTATTCTAACGATTATTTAGGATTAACGAGAAATCATCATTTTCAGGAATCGCTTTTAGAAGTTGCAATGAATGTAAAATTTTCGTTAACAGGTTCCACAGGTTCAAGACTTATTAGTGGAAATAGTAATAATGCCGAAGACGTTGAAACCTTTATTGCTTTACAGCACGGTGTTGAGGCTGCTTTGCTTTTCCCTTCGGGCTATAAAGCTAATTTAGCATTGTTTTCATGTATTATGCATCGGCACGATACTATTATTGTTGATGAGCTGATTCATCGTTCTGTAATTGATGGTTGTTCTTTATCAAACGCTAAAAAGCTAAAATTTCGTCATAACGATCTTGATCATTTAGAACAGGTACTCAAGAAAACCAATGGAAATGTATTAATAGCAATTGAAAGCCTGTATTCTATGGAAGGCGATTTTGCACCTTTAAAAAGTATCCTTCTAATAGCTCAAAAATATAATGCGGAAGTAATTGTTGATGAAGCACATGCCATAGGTGTTTTTGGAAAAGGCTTGGTGCATCAGCAAAAATTGCAAAAACAGGTTTTAGCTACCATTGTTACTTACGGAAAGGCTTTTGGCGTGCAGGGAGCTGCAGTTTTAGGTAGCAATCTTTTAAAAGACTATCTGATAAATTTTGCATCGCCTTTTATTTATTCCACAGCTATGCCTGATTATCAGGTTTTGGGCATTAAAAAAGCTTATCAATTTGTTTTACAAAATGATTGTTTAAGAAACCAATTACATAAAAATATTCACTATTTCAACAGAAATAATTTAAAAACGATTTCAAATGATTTAAGCCCGATTAAAGCCCTTCTTTTTGACTCCACAGAAAATTTAAAACAGCTTGTAAATTCTTTAAAAAATGAAAATGTATTAAGCTATGCAGTTTTTTCGCCCACGGTTAAAAAAGGAAACGAACGTTTAAGAATTTGCCTGCACGCGTTTAATTCTAAAGAAGAAATTGATTTAATAACTAAAACCATAAAAAAATATTTGTAAAATGAATCTATTTATTACCGGAATAGGTACCGGAATAGGTACCGGACTTGGTAAGACAGTAGTATCTGCTGTTTTAACTCAGTTTTTTAAAGGGGATTATTGGAAACCTGTTCAATCCGGTGATTTACACCAATCAGACAGTCTGCAGATTAAAAAATTGGTGGATGAAAATTTGCAAATTCACACCGAACAATACCGCTTACAACACGCCGTATCGCCACATCAGGCAGCAAAAGAAGAAAATATACATATCCGGTTATCAGATTTCAAGCTGCCTTCAACAACCAAATTCATTATTGTTGAAGGAGCAGGTGGTTTATTTGTACCGCTAAACAATGAAGATTTTATTATTGATTTAATTACACAACTAAACCTGCCTGTTGTTTTAGTGGCAAAAGATTATTTAGGCTGTATAAACCATACCATGCTATCAATAAATGCATTGCTGCAAAGAAAAATACGATTGGAATATTTTGTATTTAACGGAGGTTTTAATCCGGATACAAAAGCTGTTTTACAAAGACATATTCCTTTTAAAACTAAAATTATTGAACTACCTGAAATTAATTTAACTAAAAACGAAATCAAAAAAATAACAACACAACTAATAATAAAATAAAAAGTAATTATGGAAACCACAGACTTATTACGTCATGACTGGACAAAAGAAGAACTATTAGAAATTTACAACAAACCATTGTTGGAATTGGTTTTTGAAGCTGCTGCTACGCACAGGAAATGGCACAACCCAACCGAAGTACAAATATCAACATTGTTATCTGTAAAAACAGGTGGCTGCCCTGAAGATTGTTCGTATTGCGGACAAGCAGCCCGTTACCATACCGATATTAAAGTACAGGCTTTATTACCAACCGAAACGGTTATTGCACATGCAAAAAAGGCTCAAGATAATGGTTCATCGCGTTTTTGTATGGCAGCAGCTTGGCGCGAAGTAAGAGATAACAGAGATTTTGATCGGGTTATTGATATGGTAAAAGGAGTTAACGATTTAGGTTTGGAAGTGTGTTGCACTTTAGGAATGTTAACCGAATCGCAGGCACAACGTTTACAGGAAGCCGGCTTATATGCTTACAATCACAATTTAGATACCTCTGAAGAGTATTATGACGAAATTATTTCAACCCGGAATTTTGATAACAGAGTCAATACCATTAACAATGTAAGAAAAGCGGGTATAACTGTATGTTCGGGTGGAATTATTGGTCTTGGAGAAACAGATGCCGATAGAATTTCTATGTTAAGAACCTTGGCAAATATGGAGGTGCATCCCGAGTCGGTGCCTATAAATGCGTTGGCAAGAGTAAAAGGAACACCTTTGGAAAATAACCCCAAAGTAGATATTTGGGATATGGTGCGTATGATTGCTACTGCCAGAATTGTTATGCCAAAATCAATGGTACGCTTAAGTGCTGGAAGAATTGAAATGACCGAAACCGAACAAGCCTGGTGTTTTATGGCTGGTGCAAATTCAATTTTTACAGGCGAACGTGAAACCTTGCTTGTTACACCTAATCCGGGAGTTTCGGAAGATATGTTGATGTTAAAAAAATTAGGTTTAAAACCAATGGTTAAAGAAAAACAGCAAGCATGTACAATGAATGGATAGAACGCGATAAAAAAGTAAATTGGCATCCGTATACACAAATGAAAACTACCACTCATATTCCTATTATGAGTGGTAAAGATGCCTATTTATACGATGCAAATGGAAAACAATATATTGATGCCGTTTCGTCTTGGTGGGTTACTTTGCACGGGCATGCAAATAAGTACATTGCAGAAAAAGTATCTCAACAGTTAACTACTTTAGAGCAAGTTATTTTTGCAGGTTTTACCCATAAACCGGCAATAGAATTATCAGAACGGTTGTTACAATTACTACCTGATAACCAAACAAAGGTTTTTTATACCGATAATGGTTCAACTGCTATAGAAGTTGCTTTAAAAATGTGTTTACAGTTTGAGTTCCATAAAAAAACGAATAAACAAAAAATTTTAGCTTTTAAAAACGGATACCATGGAGATACGTTTGGGGCGATGTCTGTAAGTGGAAGAGGAACCTGGACAGCGCCTTTTAATGATTTTTTGTTTGATGTTGTTTTTATAGATGTTCCAACACAGGAAAACCTTTCAAGTATAAAAGAAATTATCAGCGGTTATAATGATATTTCCTGTTTTGTTTACGAACCGTTAATTCAGGGCTCTGCAGGTATGTTAATGCACGAAGCCAGATATTTAGACGAGCTGCTTGGTTTTTGTAAATCACAAAATATTTTACTTATTCAAGATGAAATTTTTGTAGGTTTCGGCAGAACCGGAAAATTATTTGCTGCCAATCATTTAAAATGTAAACCGGATATTATGTGTTTTTCTAAAGGATTAACAGGCGGAACCATGCCTTTAGGAATTACAACTTGTACCGAAGATATTTTTAATGCCTTTTATGACGATGATAAAACAAAAGCATTATTTCACGGACATTCTTTTACTGCAAATCCGTTAGCTTGTGCAGCAGCTTTGGCAAGTATGGATTTATTGTTGAAAGAAGATACTTTATCAAGAATTAATGAAATATGTAAATTACATGAACAATTTCGTAAAAAGTTAATCGGACATGAAAAAATAAAGGATGTTAGACAAACGGGTACCATTTTAGCAATTGAATATAAAGTACAAACAAAAACGTCGTATTTTAATGAACTTAACAGTATTTTATATTCCTTTTTCTTAAAACAAGGAATTTTAATTCGTCCGTTAGGCAATATTATTTATTTAGTGCCGCCGTATTGCATCAGCACTAATGACCTTAAATATATTTATGAAATAATCACAGATTCATTAGAGATTGTATAATAAGAGTTAATGACTATTTAAGTTGTCGACAGGTTCGAACTAACAAAGCTCTGATACATACAAGTTTTCCGATAATCATTTAAAATTTTAATAAAAAATAAGGTTGTCTCAAAAGCCAAATAATTAGTTTAGTTTGTCATTTTAGCGAAAGAGGAATTTTTGATAACCAGTTGGCTGAGGTTCTTTATTCCACTTCGTTTCAATCAGCATAACACTTTTGAGACAGCCCTTTTTAGTTTAATATTGTTCAGAAGTATTCGGAAAGTCTTTTGATTTTACATCATCAACATACTGACCGATAGCTTTTGTCATGTCTTCGTACAAATTCATGTATCTTCTTAAAAATTTCGGACTGAATTCATGCGTCATTCCAATCATATCGTGCACAACCAAAACCTGACCGTCAACTCCGCCACCTGCACCAATTCCGATAATAGGGATTGATACTTCTTGCGCAACTCTTGTAGCCAAAGCTGCCGGAATTTTTTCTAAAACAATGGCAAAACACCCGATTTTCTCTAACATTTTGGCATCTTCGATCAATTTCTCGGCTTCAGCATCTTCTTTTGCCCTAACAGTATATGTTCCGAATTTATAAATCGATTGTGGTGTTAAACCCAAATGCCCCATGACAGGAACGCCTGCACCCAAAATCTTTTTAATACCTTCTTTAATTTCTTTACCACCTTCTAATTTTAAGGCATGCGCACCGCTTTCTTTCATTACGCGAATGGCAGATTCCAATGCTTTTTTAGAATCAGATTGATAGGTTCCAAAAGGTAAATCAACCACTACCAACGCACGCTCAACACCACGAACCACGCACGATGCATGGTAAATCATCTGGTCTAACGTTATGGGTAAAGTGGTTTCGTGACCTGCCATTACATTGCTGGCAGAATCGCCTACCAAAATAACGTCAACCCCCGCAGAATCTACAATTTTAGCCATGGTGTAATCGTAAGCGGTAAGCATAGAGATTTTTTCTCCGTTTTGTTTCATATCAAAAAGCGACTTGGTAGTCACTATTTTATAATCTTTTTTTGCAACAGACATACTGTAATAATTGTTGTTTAGTTGTTGTAAAATTAGATAAAAAGTTTAAGAAAAAAGAACTTTTTGACAAATACAAAGCCCGTGGTTATATTTTACCGCAGATACACATAGTTTCTGTTAACAATAATAATGAGCCGTTACTTTAAAAAGGCGGTCGTTTTTAAACTGAAATTCGTAGGTAATGTAATCATTGCTGATATAGTACGAATTGGTAAGCGGATTTATCGATGAAATTAATCCTGAACCGGCTTTTAGAAATTCGGCAGGAGTTGTTGTATTGTTTAAATAAGTGTTTTTAATTTTAAAACCGTTGGTGTTTACCATTTCCATTGATCGTATGTGGTAGGTTTTGTTCACATCGTGCCCAATACATTCTACCGAACCAAAAAACACATTAGTTTCATAATCGCCCAAACCACAATCGTCTAAATCGGTGTACTGGTTTTTAATCTTTCCTAAATTTGTTTCCAAAAAAGCTTTTTTAAATCCTTTTTCAGGCTCTACTTCGCTGTTTATTGTAAATCCAAACTGCTTCTCCTTCATTAATTTTATCGGAAGGTTAAAATCGTCAACAGGTCTGTTTTTTAGAACATCGGCTTGCAATAAACAAATTTCGGCAACTTGCGGTTGGTTGTTCTTTGATGCGAATTCGGCATACAAACGCAATGCAACTTCGTTTTCGTCGGGATTGCTGTTCCAGCCCAGTTCTAAAATACGTTCGGCAAATTTCTTTTGATCTTCTAAAGTCTGTGCTTTTTTGTATTCGTTCTTTAAAACAGTTAAATCCGGTCGTTTACCAACATATTTCACAGGAATGTATCCTTTTTTGTCATCAATCTGTACAGGAATCCAAGCCTCGTCATTATACGGATAATAAGAAATAGGCACAGGTGTTCCGTTCAACAGATTTCCTACAATAGCCGACGAACTGTTAGGTAACTCGCGAATTTTAAGACTTGCAACGGTTGTAAACAAATGGGGCGATCCGTAATAACCGTCATTCTCTACTATAATTTCCGGCGATTTTTCGTAATCGTCGTTTGCATTTAAACGGTCTTTTACATTATACGTATTGGTAATGTAAATTGTTCCGGTATAGGGCGTGTTAATTTTATAAACGTATTTATCCTGAAGAAATTCATACGAATCTATTTGCGCACCACGTAGAAAAATACCCACAGCTTTTGATCCTTTTTCGTTGTTGTATGCAAGGGTAGGAGTTGATATATATTTGCGTTGCGCATTTACAGACAAGGTTGTTAATAAAAATATTATAATTAGCTTTTTCATAATTTTACTAACAATCAGCCAGGTTTACAGCAATAGCCAAACCACCTTCTGATGTTTCTTTGTATTTGTTGTTCATGTCTTTTGCAGTTTGCCACATGGTTGATACAACTTTATCCAGTGGCACTTTTACATTTTTAGGGTCGGTATCCAATGCCAGTTCGGCTGCGTTAATGGCTTTTATGGCACCCATGGTATTACGTTCAATACAAGGAATTTGCACCAAACCTGCAATAGGATCACAGGTTAAACCCAAATGATGCTCCATGGCAATTTCGGCAGCAACGGTAACCTGTTCCGGAGTTCCACCCATTAATTCGCAAAGTGCTGCAGCAGCCATTGCAGACGATACGCCTATTTCTGCCTGACAACCACCCATTGCTGCAGAAATGGTAGCTCCTTTTTTAAAGATGCTTCCTATTTCACCGGCAACCATTAAAAACTGTTTTATTTCTTTATCACTTGCTTTATGGTTTTCAATTACCAAATAATACATTAATACGGCAGGTATTACGCCTGCGCTTCCGTTGGTTGGTGCAGTAACCACGCGACCTAACGATGCGTTAACTTCGTTTACCGACAAAGCAAAACAGCTTACCCATTTTAAGATCTGACGGAAATAAACTTTTGTTTTGCGAATAGTTTGCAGCCATTCCTGCGGATTGTTATAAGGTAAATCACCTTTTAATTTCTGGTAGGTGTCGTAAGCACGGCGACGTACATTTAATCCGCCGGGCAGTGTACCTTCGGTATGGCAGCCAATGTAGATACACTCTAACATGGTGTTCCAGATACGCATTAATTCTCGGTCAATTTCTTCTGGTGATCGTAACGACAATTCGTTTTCGTAAACCAATTCAGAGATTGATTTGTTTTCCTGTTTACAAAAAGCTAGTAATTCGTCAGCTTTATCAACAGGAAAAGGAAAAGTTGCCTTAATTTCATTCTTTTCAACATTTTCTGCCGATTCTTCTTTAACCACAAATCCGCCACCGATAGAGTAGAAGGTAGATACATACGTATTGTTTTGGTAATAAGCCGTAAACGTTAAGCCGTTGGCATGAAAAGGCAAAAAGTTTTTATTGAAAACAATGTTTTCGCCTGGGTTGAACTGTATTTGAACGGAATTTCCTAAATTTAAAAGATTGGTCTGTTTTATCTGATCGATAATTCCGGAAATATCATCAATAGGAACATATTCCGGATCGGCACCACTTAACCCCAGCATTACGGCTAAATCGGTAGCATGACCAATTCCTGTTAACGAAAGCGACCCGTACAAATCAACGGTAACGCGATCTATCTTTTCAAAAATATTCAGATCTTTCAATTCGGCAATAAAGCGTTCGGCAGCGCGCCAAGGTCCTAAGGTGTGGGAACTCGATGGACCAACGCCAATCTTTAACATATCAAAAACCGAAATACATTCCATAATAAATCAAACAAATAATTATAGCGAAGATAGACAAAATAAATCTCCTTTTAAAAAATTTGATAGATATGACAAATGTTTCTTTAGGACAAAATTTGACACTATTATAACTATATTATTTTATGATTTATGACAGGATGTCATTTTATTTTGATGATTTCTGACATTTTTTTATACTTTTTAAGTTAGGCACAAGAATTGACTATTTAGAAAGCGTGAATGAATCACAAAAACAATAAATACAAAATAAAAAGATATAAAATATGAGTAAGATAATTGGAATTGACTTAGGAACTACCAACTCTTGTGTTGCAGTAATGGAAGGTAACGAAGCAGTGGTTATTCCAAATGCAGAAGGTAAAAGAACAACACCGTCTGTAATTGCATTCGTTGAAGGTGGCGAAATTAAAGTTGGTGACCCTGCAAAACGTCAGGCTGTTACCAATCCAACAAAAACCATTGCGTCTATTAAACGTTACATGGGAGAGAAATTTTCTGAAGTTCAAAATGAATTATCGCATAGTGCTTACAAAGTAGTTAAAGGCGATAACGATACACCACGTGTGGATATTGACGGACGTTTATATACGCCACAAGAATTATCGGCAATGACGCTTCAAAAAATGAAAAAAACTGCCGAAGATTATTTAGGGCAAACAGTTACACAAGCGGTTATTACGGTTCCTGCATATTTTAACGATGCACAACGTCAGGCTACTAAAGAAGCCGGTCAAATTGCTGGTTTAGAAGTTATGCGTATTATTAACGAACCTACTGCTGCTGCGTTAGCTTATGGTTTGGATAAAGGCGGACAAGACAAGAAAATTGCTGTTTACGATTTAGGCGGTGGTACGTTTGATATCTCGATCTTGGAATTAGGTGACGGAGTTTTCGAAGTATTGTCTACAAACGGAGATACACATTTAGGTGGTGATGATTTTGACCAGGTAATCATTAATTGGTTGGCGAATGAATTTAACAGCGCAGAAGGTGTAGATTTACGTCAGGATCCAATGGCATTACAACGTTTAAAAGAAGCTGCAGAGAAAGCAAAGATCGAATTATCATCTTCAGCTCAAACTGAAATCAACTTACCTTATGTAACAGCTACAGCAACAGGACCAAAACACTTGGTACAAACATTAACTCGTGCAAAATTCGAGCAATTAGCAGACGAATTGGTACGCCGTTCAATGGAACCATGTAAAAAAGCTTTAAACGATGCTGGTTTATCAATCTCTGATATCGATGAGGTAATCTTGGTAGGTGGATCAACACGTATTCCGGTAATTCAGGAACAAGTAGAGAAATTCTTCGGTAAAAAACCATCAAAAGGAGTAAATCCTGATGAGGTTGTTGCTTTAGGAGCTGCAATTCAAGGTGGAGTTTTAACGGGTGATGTGAAAGACGTATTGTTATTAGACGTTACACCTTTATCATTAGGAATTGAAACAATGGGTGGTGTTTTTACAAAGTTAATCGAATCGAACACAACCATTCCTACAAAAAAATCGCAAGTGTTTTCTACAGCGGTAGATAATCAGCCATCGGTAGAAATTCACGTATTGCAAGGTGAGCGCCCAATGGCAAACGATAACAAAACAATTGGTCGTTTCCATTTAGACGGTTTACCACCAGCACAACGCGGTGTGCCACAAATTGAAGTTACTTTTGATATTGATGCAAACGGTATCATTAAAGTATCGGCAACCGATAAAGGAACAGGAAAATCACACGATATCCGTATCGAAGCTTCTTCAGGCTTAACTCCGGAAGAAATCGAAAAAATGAAGCAGGAAGCAGAAGCAAATGCAGAAGCAGATAAAAAAGCGAAAGAAACTGCCGATAAATTAAATGAGGCAGACGGAATGATTTTTCAAACCGAAAAACAATTAAAAGAGTTTGGTGATAAACTGTCAGACGGTAACAAATCGAACATCGAAGGTGCATTGGAAGAATTGAAAAAAGCATACGAAACTCGTGACGTAGCTACAATTCAACCGGCTTTAGACAAAATTAACGAAGCTTGGAAAGCAGCATCGGAAGAAATGTACAAAGCACAGGCAGACGGACAACAAGGTGGTGCACAACCTGCACAAGACGGTGGCGATGCTACACAAGATGTAGATTACGAAGAAGTGAAATAATTAGTGATTAACACCGCTTAAAATTAAGTAATAAAACGCTGTAAATGTTATGTTTACGGCGTTTTTTAATTTTTGTTATTTTTTGTTTTTGCTCTAATTTAATTGTTTTTTATCATATATTTGTACCATACTTGTACCGGAACTTAAAGAGCGATGAAATGGCACTTATGGATACTTATGATACCTTAATGAACAAATATGGGCGATGAATAGAAAAAAAAAACAATGTCTTGTCTGTGATGAACAATTTATTCCCAAACGAGTAACCTCTGTTTATTGTTCGGATAAATGCAGTAAAAAAGGATATAAACAAAAGATGTTACAGCTTAAGAAAGAAGAGAAGTTGAATGCATTAGTAGATAAAATACCGGAGGATCGATTGTTTATTTCTGTTCCGGAAGCAACCTTATTATTTGGTATTGCTAAGACTACTCTTTATAGGCTTGTTCGTCAAGGAACAATTCCGGCAATTAATTTTGGAACTCGCCTTGTAAGAATAGAGCGTAAAGTGATGGAAGAAATGTTTCCACTTTCTCAAACCCGACCAGAGGACAAAACTCAGCCGAAGAAAAAATTATACAGTCTTGAAAAAGAAGATTGTTATTCTATTGGCGAAATAGCTAAGAGGTTTCAAATATCAGAAAGTACTGTTTATAAACATATCAGGAAATATTCAATTCCGACCAGACAGATGGGAAAGTATGTATATGCACCAAAAATAGAAATTGATAACCTGTATAGCAGAAATAATTTTATATGAAACAACTATCGAAAACAAAAGTAACTGTACGCCTTCGAAAAGCAGAAGACCGAAAAGAATGGTACGTTTATATAGAAAGTTATCCTGTACAGGTTTCCGGAAAGAAAATTCCTCAAAGAATCCGTGAATATTTGAATAGGGTTGTAACAACGGTAGAATGGGATAAAAAAAGAACTGCCCGTACAGATGCAGAAGGTACAAAATCCTACAAACCTAAACGGAATGATAATGGAATAATCATTTGTAAAAGTGAAAGCGACCGTGAAATAATGCTTTATGCAGACGGTGTTCGTAAACTTCGTCAAAAAGAATTTGACAATATAGATTTATACAGTGATACGGAGAGTTTATTAGTTGAACAAAAAGAAAAGTCTCAGGAAAATTTTATTGAATATATTACTAAAGCAGCAACTAAAAGACACGCCAAAAGTTCAAAATCCATTCAAATTAATTGGGGAAGAACCAAAGAATTTTTAAAAAGTTATGCCGGAGATAACCTAATGTTTTCTCAAATTGATACCAAAATGGTGGAAGACTTCAAACTCTTTTTATTATCAGCTCCACTTGGCGGAAATAGAAAAGGAACTATTTCTCGCAATACCGCAGCTACTTATTTCTCCATTTTTAAGGCAGCTTTAAAACAGGCGTTTATTGATGGATATTTAACCGTTGATATATCTTCAAAAATAAAAGGTATTCCGGAGCAGGACTCAAGACGTGAATATCTGACTATTGAAGAATTGAATACATTAGCATCAACACCTTGTGAAAAGGAAGTATTAAAAAGAGCTGCACTTTTCTCTGCACTTACAGGTCTAAGACATTCCGATATTCAGAAACTCCGTTGGAAAGAAATAAGCATAGAAGACGGTTCG
Organism: Paenimyroides baculatum; assembly: GCA_040391685.1. GTDB lineage: Bacteria > Bacteroidota > Bacteroidia > Flavobacteriales > Flavobacteriaceae > Flavobacterium > Flavobacterium baculatum_A. Next base: position 65,546 of record JBEBXJ010000001.1, on the reverse strand, counting down.
GTTAAATTACATTTTACACAGAAAAAGACAAAGGGTGTTGAATATATGCCTATTTCTCAGCAAGCTTTTCAGCTTTGTGGAGAACCACGACTTCCTGAACAATTTGTTTTTGAGGATTTAACAGATCCATCGTGGATATCACGTCCACTGAAAAAATGGGTTGAAGAAGCGAATATTAAGAAAAAAATTACCTTCCATTGCTTCCGTCATACATTTGCAACACTACAATTATCGAACGGAACAGACATTTATACCGTTAGCAAAATGTTAGGACATACCAACGTAAAAACTACTCAAATCTATGCTAAAGTGGTGGACGAAAAGAAAAACAAAGCTTCAGAAGCGATACAATTAGAATTTTTAAAGAACAAGCAGTAATGAAAATAAAACATTTTGAATATATTGTTATTTACCTGTCTGTCCTTTTAGTCTGTGTTTTGATAGGTATAGCCGGAAGATTGGTGTTATTAGGAAAAGGTGCTGATGAATATACAGCCAATGTATTTTTTTGGATTTGCATTGGATTTGGAATTCTGATGTTTGCAATTCTAAGTTTATTTCTTAATGAATTGGTTGTTAATATACTAAATCGATTCTTCAAGAACAAAAAAACGGAATTACCTGAAAGTCAAATCTCAAATGAAAATCTTGAAAAAATAAGTGAACAACAAGATACAATTATTAATCCCGAATTGTCTGAGTGTAAAATTCCAGATAGAAATATTGAGCAAATAAGGGAGCAACAACAAAGTATAATCACAAATAAAAAACAAGTCAAAATTGATATTGCAATTCATTATACACAAAAAGAATTTGCTTTCTATACTACCGATGAAGATTTAAAATTATTGTGTGACTATGTAATGATGTATGCGGAAAAATTAAACTTTGAAAACATTAAACCGATTAGAGTAAAAGATTTATCAAACCTCGATTTATACCATTTTGGCTGGAATATTTGGAATCATTTTAAACCTATCAAACAGGAAAATACTTCAAAATTATTAAAAAAGGTATTTTTAGCGCTTGAAGATATCGAACTTGATAGTATTAAATCACACCTAAAAGATGATCCAAAAAAAGGAATTATCAAGATTACAGATAGTCTTTCCAGTGTTTAATTACCAATAATTAGAAAAACACTGTGTTTTTAAAGTGTTTTTGTTGTGGCGTAGCACACAGCGAAAACACTTTTTTCATTTGCACCATAACAATTAAAAACGATCGTTATGGACATAAATGAAATCTCTTTTGAAAACCTACCTAAAGCAGTTGCACACTTAGCAAGTGAAATTGCCGAAATCAAATCTATGGTTCAGAATGTACAAATACCTGAATCTAAAGAAAAACGCATTCCTATTGGTATTGAAGAAGTAAGCCGGATAATAGGAAAAGCAAAGCCTACCATTTACACTCTTGTAAGACAAAGAAAAATCCCTTGTTATAAGAATGGCAAAAAACTGTACTTTTTTGAAGAGGAAATATTAGAATGGATTTCTAAAGGAAAAAAGAAAACCATACAGGAAATCGAATCGGAAGCCTTGAAATATCATCATAACCGAAAAAAATAAATGGGTTATGAACGAACAAGAATATTTATATCGATCCGATGCACCGTCGAAAACGATTTACGACAGAACAATAAATTATCTGAATGAAAAATACAACATTCGTTTCAATACCATTGCTTTAGAACTGGAAATTCAGTTGAAAGAAAAGAGTGAAAATTGGTCTGTTCTCAATATCAACTCTTTACTTATAGAATTGGCTCAATCTGGTATTGAAATCAATATGAATAAGTTAGAAATTCTAGTAAGAAGTCATTTGATAAGGCAATACAATCCTATTCGTGAATATTTTGAAAACTTAGAAAGTTGGAACGGAGAAGATTATATCCATAAGCTTAGTTCATACCTCAGGACAAACGACGATATAGCATTCCGTTATCATTTTGAAAAATGGTTGACAAGAGCAGTTTTGTGTTCACTAACCAAAGGGTATGTCAATAAACAATCTTTGGTTTTAGCATCACATCAGAATTCGGGTAAATCTTCATTCTTACGGTTTTTAATTCCTCCAAAATTAGAAAATTATTATACTGAAAATATCTCAATAGATAAAGATGGTATCATTGCTATTTGTAAAAATTTGATTTGCAACCTCGATGAGTTGGCGGTTTTATCAAAATCCGATGTAAACACTTTAAAATCTTTTATTTCAAAAAGTAGTGCCAATATTCGGTTGCCTTATGCACGAAAAGCAGAGTTTTTGGAACGAATATGCTCATTTGTCGGATCTACCAATCGAACCGATTTTCTTACAGATGAAACGGGAAGTATCCGTTGGTTAATTTTTGAGGTTTATTCTTTTGATTTTTCCTATTCTAAAGAAATAGATATTGATAAAGTTTGGGCACAATCCTATTACAATGCTTTTAAGAGGAAAAACTATAATCCCGAATTGACCGCAACGGATATTGCCGAAAACGAAAACCGAAATGAAAAATACGCACAGGTTTCTATGGAACAGGAACTTATTTCTGCTCATTTTGAAAAATCTGAAAATACCGACGAGTTTCTCACAGCAACTGACATTATGCTCAGTATCAACAATGCTTTGGGGTTGCGGTTGAATAATATAAAAATTGGTAAAGCATTGACCAGTTTAAAATACCAAAGGGTAAAACACCCCAAACTTCAGGTGTACGGATACCTTATCAAAAGAAAAACTGAATAAAATCGACCTACCAAAGTTACCAGGTTACCTAAAAGTTTTTAATACTTAATAATCAATGAGTTGTTTAGGTAATTAAAAATATAAAATAGTTACCTAAACTACCTGAATAAAAAGGTTTCGGTAAAAAGGTAAGAAAAGGTAATTGTAAGTATTGGTTTTAAAATATTGATAATCAATAAAAAGGTAATTAGGTAAGGATAATTTAAAAAAAGATAGCGAACATAAAAAAATAAAAAATGAACTGTAAACAATTCAACTCGATAAAGTTGGAAGAAGTCCTTGCTTCACTTGGACACCTTCCAACAAAACAAAATGAAAAAGAAGCTTGGTATCTCAATCCTTTCGGAACAGAAACACAAGCCTCTTTTAAGCTTGATAAAAAATTAAATCTTTGGTATCTGCACTCCGAAGGAATTGGTGGAAACAATACCGATTTTATAATGAAATATCAGAACGCTTCTGTAAAAGAAGTTTTAGAATGGGCAGAAAAACAAAATTTTTCTTCTTTTCAACCGCAGAACGATATTCATCTACAAAAATCAATTCCAAATTATCAAATCACGAAAATCACTGAACTTCAAAACGAGAATCTCAAAAACTACCTGTACCAAAGAGGACTTTCTCAAAATGTTTATCCTTTTATAAAAGAGATACATTTTACCATTCGAGATAAAAAAATGTATGCAATCGGGTTTGAAAACCTTTCCGGAGGTTGGGAATTAAGAAATTCATTCTACAAAGGTTCACTTCTGCAAAAGGATATTTCCGTCATTAATCTCAATAATAATCAAGAGAAAAATAAAAATGTAGTGGTTTTTGAAGGGTTTACTGATGCTTTGTCCTTTATAGAAATGAAACGTTTTTTTAAAGGCGATTTGTTGGTTATGAACTCTATCTCGTTATTGAATAAAACCAAAGAGTATCTGAAAAACTATTTGGACATCCATCTGTTTTTGGATAATGACAGAGCTGGAGAAAGTTGTAAAAATGAAATTTTGAAATCATTTCCTCAAGCCAAAGACCATTCTAAAATTTATTTCCCACAGAAAGATTTTAACGATTATTTGCTTTCCCGAATACAAATAAAAAATGAAAACCGACAGCAAAAAGCACAAGAGGAAGAACAGCAAAATATCCAATTTTTTAAACGAAGAAGATAAAAAAAGCCTTATGCAAGGGTGTAAAAATAATGCAGGGTTCTATGTTTTTACCAACTATATGCAAAAGTTAGGAGCTCATTCGCAACTTTCATCGTCGTGCCTCCTCTTAAAGTTTCTACTTCGCTCTGCGAGGCTTTGAACCGGTTAAAAATAATATAAGGTTCAATCGGTTTAAACCTGTAAAAAATAATGCAAGGTTGGTTTTTCAAAAAAATGAAAAATGAATTGCAAATATATCTTATAAAAGAAATTATGAAGACATCAATAAATTTTAAAGCTGTAAAATCTGATTCTGAAATCCATAATTTCAGGAAGAAAACTTTTGATTATATCCGGAAAGATTTAACATCAAAAAATGAATATTGGCAGGAACAAAAAATTGCAGACCGAATTCAAAAAATAGAAACGTATTGCAAAGAAAAATCCGGACGAAAATTACAGAAAAATGCGATGCCTGTTCGTGAAGCTGTTGTTGTAATCAAAGAAAATACCACAATGCAAGATTTGTATAACCTTTCAAAACGATTAGGAGAAGAATTGAAAATAAGAGTTTTTCAGATTGCCATTCACAAAGACGAAGGTCATTATGACAAAGACACCAACGAATGGAAACCAAACTATCACGCTCATTTAGTAGCGGATTGGCAGGATTTGGAAACAGGAAAAACATTAAAACATCAATCTTTTCATTATTCCAAAATGCAGGATATAACAGCGGAATGTTTGGGTATGGAAAGAGGAATTTCGGGTTCTAAAGCACGATTGGAAGCTATACAATTCAAAATTAAGAAAGAGGAAGAATATTTGAAAATTTTGGAAGAACGTAAGAGTAAAATACAAACGGAAACAAGCCACGAGAAATTTGAGGAACTTATTATCAAAGAACCAGACTTTTTAGGATTTCAAAGAATGAAAATCGAGAAAACGTTGATGAATATGGAGAAAATATTTAAAGCTCAGAAAGCTCAACTTTTAAAAAACAAAACCGATTTAGAAGCCAAAACGAAACAGATTACTGAATTCTCTACAAAAAATGAAAGTTTAAAAAAAGAAGTACAGTTTTACAAAAGCAAAAACACCACTCTGCTGACCAATGAAAGCGTTTTTGCTGTTGAAAAGAAAAAATATCTTGATTCGGTAATGAATACTTTGGAGAAAGCAATCCAATTTGAAAGACTAAAACAACCTCATTTAAAGATAGATAACAAAAAGCAATTGATAGATAGGTTGAGTAAAATAAGTGAAAAAGTATCAGAAGACAACAATATTCCTTTCTCTGCATTCGACGAAATCTTTAAAGATCCCAATAATGTAGCTCAGCTTTTTACATTATTACGTTTTGGTATTGATCAAAACAGAAATACATCCATAAAAGATACTTCGTTAAAAACGGATAATCAAACGGAACAGAACGAGCCTAAGAAAAGAAAAGGGCTGAGAAGGTGATTATAGCAAAAGCTTATTAATTAAGAATCTAGAAAAGAATAGTTTGTAAATCACATGAAGAAAAAACATAAAATAGTTTGAGGGTATAAAATATTTTATACCCATCCTTCTCTAATTGATTTTACCAAAAGCTCTTGTACATTACTGCATTTTGATTTTTGCAAGATATTTTTGCGATGGTTTCTGATAGTAAAAATACTACGTTCCATTAAAAGAGCTATTTCTTTACTTTTTTTTCCTTGAATCATATATTTCAATATATCCTGTTCTTTAGAAGTAAAAAGCTGGTGTGCAACATTGAATTCTTTTTCAAGATGGACGTTGTAATAAGATGGAGCACCTTGCATTCCCATAAAAGAGAGTTTAGGAATGCCTGTTATATTTAAATGAGTTAAATCTGTAAAAATACCTAATGTACGCACACCGCCTTCGGAAAAATAATAAATTGGTACGATTTGTTGCTGTGTTCTTTTATAACTTCCATCCTTTATTCTCAGTCGATAATCATACGCAAACTTATACTTGAAAAACAATTCGGGAGCTAAGTCCGAAAAGAAGCGAACAGCAGCCTGCTCATAATGATAATAGTAAGGTAAATCATCTACATGGATATTATCCAATACCAATTGTAAACGAAATTCTTCTGGCTTGTATCCCAAAAGTTGCTCAACATTTGGACTTACATATTCCATTTCGGTAGTGCGGGTATTGAAGATTACATAAAAATAGTCGCCAAAATGAAATACATCCATATAACGGTTAATAAGTTCTTTCTGCGAAAGATCTATCTGTTCGTTTACTGCCTTTGGTATGTTATCCCAGATATTACGTAGCTTATTTATTTTATTCATATAAAAAAGTATGTATTCACTATGTTTATAGCTACATGTAGCTATTTTATATCTAAAATAATAAAATTAATTTTGTTAAAACAATTAACATTTAAATAATTTACTATGAAAACACATATACACCTTACAATAGTTTTGCTGTTTCTTCTTTTTTATAAGAACTCCTATTCGCAAACAGTAAACTTTTATGTTGATGCATCCAAAATTGGTTATGGATATTCATATCATATAACATTAGGAATAACAGAGATTAACAAAGGAGATCAAGTTCCACGTTACGAAATTAAATTATTAAAATTGGTTCCTGATACTAAAGGCTATCTTCAAAACGGAAAATATTATACAACATCACAATTAGGAATTAGTTGTGACCCTCTTAATAAAGCTTATGTGCAAGTTATGTACATGTATGAAAGTAATGGAACACTTTTAACTACTTCAACAGGCGTACTACAACATATAGGAGATTCAACAACTATAGCATTGGGTAGTAAATCAGTATTTAAAGGTATTAAGGAATGTTTGATAACCAACATTGACATATCTGAAAATTGCCGTAAAAGGATTACCGAAATTTTGAATCCACCCAAAAATACCAATACCAACAACAATGCAGCAGGAAAAAAAACAGATACTGTTATTAGCACTTCGGCAGGGAAATCTAATCAAACAACGCAGACTACTTCGTCTAACGATGATTTTTGGAACGATAAACCCGCAGCTCAAAATACATCTTCTAGTAGTTCCTCACAAACTACACAAAAATCAAAAGAACAAATTGCAGCCGATAAAAGGTTACAAGAATCAAGAGATCGCTATGCCGAGCAGGAAAACCGTTTTTTAAATACCATGGAAAAGCAAAAACAAGAACAAGAACGCAGAGATGCTGTTATGGCAAATAGTTTTTATGCCAACGAAGCCCGAAGCAGAGCTGAACAAGGGATTTCAGATAATTCATCGTTTAACCAACGGTTTGATAATGTAGAAGATTTGCAAAATGCTTTTTACAATCAAGCCAATGCTATTAACCAATATGCACAAGATTTAAGCGATGCCAGAATGCAACAAAACGCAAATACACAAGAATATCTTTGGGGTAATTCTACTGGTGCAGACCAAGCAGTTGGAGAACTTGCCACCAGCGTTGCCAACATTATTGGTAGTGCCAAAGCCGAAAAAGAACGCAAAGAGGCACAAGAAAAACTTAGAAAAGAGCGCGATGCAGAACGTACCCGTATTGAAACTGAAAGAAAGCAAAAAATAGCTAATCTACGAAACGACATTTTTAAACAGTACCCCGAAGGCGGTGTGCCACTGTCAAGACACAACATCAATTTAGACGAATTGTACTTTTTTACCTATTGGTATGATGGGAAAGCAACTGCAAAAGTTAGTAATGTGTTTCCTTATGCCAAATACAAAGACGGTACTTGGTCTTTTAAAGATAAAGTAAAAGCCGAATCTGAAAAAGCAGTTAGTAGTAAAGTAACCTTAGTGGGCTATTTTACCACTAAAGCTTTGGCAGAAAAAGAACGCAACGTTTTTGTAGAGCTGTTACCCCAAGCCGAAGTACAAGTAACCGCCTACACCGTAAAAGGCAGAAAATGGGACGGAGCAGAAAGTGGCTCTACCGACTTTTGGGGCAATGAAACTAAAGAGAAACAAGAAACTAAAACGACATCAAAAAACACAGATGATTTTTGGGGCGATGCACCTGCTAAAACCGATAAAAAAAACGAAACCAAAAAGAGCGAGAGCTTTTGGGATTAACTTTTTGACATTGCGAGTGTTTCTTTTTGTCATTCCGACAGAGTGAGGAACGAACGACGAGGAATCTCTTTTTAATATTCGAGATTTGTCAGTAAGTTCAACATAATAAATTACAAACATTCAAATAATAACTAAATAATAATAGATATGAAACCACACAAACTACTTTTAATACTAAGCTTAATGATTTTTAGTACCAACATCTTTGCACAAAACAACGACATGAAAGCCCGTATGGAGTTTGAAGATGCCGAAACGGCTTATCAAAACCAAGACTACAGCAAAACAGTTACCCATTTAGAAAATGCCGAAAAACTTTTGGGAAAACCTACAGGTAAAACACGCTATTTATTGATTTTGGCTTTAAATAAAAATTTAGCACAAGATTACCAATATCAAGATTTAGAAAAATTAAAAAAATTGAGTAAACATTATTTAGACAATTACACAACTGATACTGAAAAGTATCGTGAAATTTATGATTTGTCTAATAGCCTGAATAGGGATTATCCTAAAAATTTAGAAGAATTTAATATTGTACTACAAAAAAGAGAAGAACAAAAAAAGATAATACAAAAAAAAGAAGAAATTAACAAAGCAAACGCAAATTTTGTTCAAAAAATAAGAACATTCAAACCAAGTTTAGGCGGGGTTAGTTTAGGGATGAATTATAATGAATTTCCATCGAATTTAAAAAGTGGTTCATACAAAAAATATCACTATAGTAATTATGATGAAGTTTCATCAGGCGATTATAAATCTAATAATGAAATATATTTTGTCAGATTAAACAAAAATGAGGAAGGGGCTTTTCAAATTATTTTTAATACAGTTAGTACCAAAAGAAAGAATAAAGAAGAAACACTTGCACAGTTTGAAAAAATGTATGAATCGCTAGTAAATGCAGTTGGAAAAGAAAATGTTTATAGAGGTGAAGATAAGAATGATTATTGGAAATTTATTGTAATACAAACACCAAAGCAAAAAGGGTATCAATATAAAATAACATATCGTGAAGGATTGAAAACCAATAATATTATGATTAGCGAAGAACTTTCTTCAAAAGAATTTACTTTTTAAAAAAAAGAACATATTAAGAAAAAATATTTTAAACTTAGAAACCATGAAAACAAAATCACTTACCATAATAATGCTTCTTTTTTTTGCAGTGCAGGGTTTCGCCCAAAACAACGACATGAAAGCCAGAATGGAGTTTGAAGATGCCGAAACGGCTTATCAAAACCAAGACTACAGTAAAGCAGTTACCCATTTAGAAAGTGCCGAAAAACTGTTAGGTAAACCCACGGGGAAAACACGTTATTTATTGATTTTAGCTAAAGCAAATGTTTTTTCGAATACAGAAGGCTATGAGTACAAAGATTTGGAAAAATTAAGAGGCTTATGTAAACACTATTTGGATAATTACACCACAGATTCTGAAAAGTATAGGGAAATATACGATTTGTCTAATGTTTTAAATAAAGATTTTCCTAAAACTGAACAAGAATACAATAGAATAATTTTTGAGAAGCTGAAAGAGAAGCAAGAACGTACGAAAAAAGATATGGAGCAAAAAACTGCGGAAATAGATGAATTGAAACAGGCACAAAATTACGTAAAAAGTTTAGCTCAAAAATACGGTGGTTTTGTCTCAGATATAACGGTAGATGAATTTGCAAAATTGTCATCTACGCATCAGGAGATAATAGACAGCTATAAAAAGGACAGAAATAAAAACGGAAATCGGGGAGTGAGAAAAGACCGAGAACTAACTGGTCCAAGTTATGCGGAAGTGAATACCAAAAATGAAGTCGTAAGTTACTATTATTATAGTTTATTACCCTATGAAAAACGTGCTAGAGCAGAACAAGAGAGTGTGTTTGAGGAGATGGTCAAAGAGATAACACAAAGATTAGATGGAAAATATTACAAAATTTACTCTAATAATTCCTATCTCGTTAATGAAATAGACATAGCGGATATTAAAGAGATAGACTTGTCGAATATGCATCTTGCAATAAAGATTCCCGGATTGGATTTTCGTGGTATAGTCTTAAACTATCATCATCGTGGGAATAAAGGATACATTAACATAAAATTCTATAACAAAGAACATGAATTTAACAGTTATGATGTTGAGAAAGAAATGTTATAAACCTTACAAAATAGAAATCATGAAAACAAAATTACTTACCATAATAATGCTTATTTGTTTTACAGTGCAGGGTTTCGCCCAAAACAACGACATGAAAGCCCGTATGGAGTTTGAAGATGCCGAAACCGCTTATCAAAACCAAAACTACAGCAAAGCAGTAACCCATTTAGAAAATGCCGAAAAACTGTTAGGGAAACCCACGGGTAAAACACGCTATTTATTGATTTTAGCTAAAGCAAATGTTTTTTTGAATACTGAAGGCTATGAGTACAAAGATTTGGAAAAGTTAAGGGACTTAAGTAAATACTATTTGGATAATTACACTACGGATACAGAAAAGTATAGGGAGATTTATGATTTGTCTAATGTTTTAAATAATAATTTTCCTAAAACTGAACAAGAATATAACCAATTGGTTTTTAAAAAAATACAAGAAAAACAAGCACAGCAAATAGCAGAACTTGATGAACAGTTAAAAGAAGTCGAAAAATTAAAACAGGCGCAAGATTACATTAAAAGCTTAGCACAAAAATACGGTGGTTTTGTTTCGGATATTACAGTAGATGAGTTTGCGAAATTGTCACCTGTGCATCAAGAGATAGTAGACGATTATAAAAAAAATAAAAAAAAAGGTTATGGATATAGAAAGGACAAAAAACTAATTGGACCAAAATCCGCAATGGTATCAGAAACAAGCGATATAATTACTCGGTATAGTTATGTGCTAAAATTTTCTAAAAAATATAATAATGAAGAAGCTGATGCTGCATACTATGAAATAATCAAAACAATACAGGATAATATAGATCCGAAATATTATAAAGAGTTTTCAAGTTCGGAACCGCAATTTCTTATAAAAGTTCCAGGATTGGATTTAATTACTATTGGGCTAAGCTACATTTCTTATTATTCTGATGGCAGTGAGGGGTATACTATTGATTTTTATTCGAGAAAATATGACAATTATCCTATAGATACATTAAAAAAATATTTAGATACATTTTAAAAGTATAAACTATGAAAAAATGCATTTTAACTCCAGCAATGCTCTTGAGCTTTGCTGGGTAAAATAAATACTAAGTAAAACGTATATAATAATACAAAAAATAGAAATTATGAAAACAAAATTACTAATAATACCATTTTTGTTGGTAACAGGGATGGTTTTTGGGCAGGAAGAGGAGGAAATTGATGTAAAACAATTTGAAGAACAGGCAAAAAAAATTGTTGAAGATAGAATAAAAGTGATTTTTGAAAAAAACAAAAATAGATTAGTTACTCCGTCAGTATTTAATCAAATTATTAAAAATGATTTTTCTAAAATTCAGACAGCCCCTAAAGTAAGCAATGTAACCAATAAATATGCTTCACTTGATATCAATAAAGACAAGCAAACTTTTATAATCTCTCCGTTTATTTATGATAAAAATAACCATTTATTTTCTATTAATTTTAAAGGAGAATTAAATGGTAAAAGCGTTTTTGATTTTAAGGATAGAAATCAAGTAGAGATTGGTCTTAACTATACGTTTTTTACAGGTTCAAAAAAATTCAATAAACCAGATGTTATGGTATATGAGCAATTATATGAAGCAGTTAAAAACAAAATGGTGAAAAATTGGAATAAGAAAAATTTTGATGATCTATCAGTTGATGTAGTTTCAAAAAACAAAAGCAAGGATAAAGTAGAAAAAGAATTTAATAAAGAATTGGATAAATATGAAATAGCTCTTTCAAAAGAATATTGGACATCAAAACATATTTATTGGATAACGCTTAATTTCACACCTTTTAGTCAAGATAATTTTAGATATTTAATAGAAAATAACATAGATAGTTATGAAAGTCCTAATAAAAAATCTATTAATGTAATTAAGTTTTCTTCATCTTTTAACTATTATTATGAAAACAAAACTTGGATAATTAATCCAAGCTTAAATCTCGTTGCATCTAATAAGCATAACCTTTCAGAAATCTATTCTACAAAACAATGGAATAAAATTTCTCAACTTACAGATAATACGTTTATATCGGAACAATCAAGAAATATATATGTTTTGTCAAATGAAAAATTTAGTCAACTATTATTATTAGATACAAGTATAAAATGCGTTGCTGTTTCAAAAGAATATGGGTTAGGTGTGGACGTTAATTTTAGTAATATTAAATTTATTACACCCAATACATCAAATAACGTAAGTAAAATAAATGAAATTTCTTTTGGTATCGTCATTCCACTCAAAGACTCAAAAGGCGAAAATACTATAAACATAGTTCCTTTCTATGCATATAAGCAATATGTAGACTATGAAAAAGTGCAGGAAAATAATTTGGGCATCAAATTTAATATTCCTTTAAATAATTAACAAAGAGAAAATATGAAACCACATAAACTACTTTTAATTATAAGCTTTATGCTTTTTAGTACAGTTAACATTTTTGCTCAAAACGAAATTAAAGCCCGTATAGCCTATGAAGATGCCGAAACAGCTTACAGTAACCATAACTACGAAAAAACAATTACGCTTTTAACCGAAGCAGAAAAACAGTTAGGTAAATGGACAGCGAAAATTAGTTATCTAAAAATTATATGTTTAGATAAGTTTGTAAATTATGTAGAATGGAATGAAAAAGCAGATGAACTCGATCGACAGGTACAAGCTTATGTAAAACATACCGAAAAATTGTCTTCTGATCAAATGGACATGGACAAAATGAGAGAAATTATTGCTATAGAAGGCAATCTTGCTTTTGGAAAAAAAATCATTGCGTGGGAAAAAATGCCCGAATACTTAAATGCAAAAAAAGCAGAAAAAGATAGGAAAGAAGACGATGCTTATAACTGGTATTTAAAAGCGTATGAAAAGGGCAATGTTTTAGCAACTGTAGATATAGGATATTATTATTTCCGTAAATACGATTATTCCACAGCTATTGAATGGTTTCAAAAAGGAATTGATAAAAAATACGGTCGTGCTTATCGTGCTTTAGGATTAAGATATGAAAATGGTCAAGGAGTTTCTTCTGATGCAGAAAAAGCACTTGAATACTTTCTATTAGCTTTTGAAAAGGGAGATCCTTATGCAGCAAAAGAAATCAGTAAATATTATTGGTACAACAAAAAAGATACTGCATCTGCTATAAAATGGTTGAAAAATGGCTCTAACAAAGGTATTGTAGATGATATGATTACGTTAGGTTATATTTATAGAAAAGGTAGTTATGGAGCCGAGATAAACTATGATGAAGCTATAAAATGGTTAAAACTAGCTATTAAAACCAATGAAAAAGAGACCAATGCGTTTCATGAACTTGGACTTGTTTACCATAAAGGACTGAAAGATTTAAGAGAGGCTATAAATTGGTATAAAAAAGGAGTTGAACTGAAAAATGTGTATTGTTCGGAAGAATTAGGAAATATTTATCTTATTCTAGAAGAATATCAAAATGCCATTGATGCTTATAAAATAAACACTTCTGTATTAGCAGTACATAATACAGGGTTAGCTTATTTTTATTTAAATAATTTTTCTGAAGCTATGCAATCATTTAAAAAAGTTCAGACTACAGAAACTATAAGGCAAGACCTTCATCAAAAATCTGCCGCAATGATAGCACAAATGTATGAAGAAGGATTTGGTACACAAAAGGATTATATAGAAGCAATGAACTGGTATAAAACATCATATAATATTAAGGGTGAAGAAATTGATAAAGCACTAAAAAATAAAGTAAAAGAAAAAATTGCTACCATGTATGAACAAGGTCTTGGAGTAGAAAAAGATAAAAAAATGGCTAAAGAATGGCGTAGTAAATAAATTTAATTTTCATATGTTTTTCAGGAATGAAATTTTATTCATTTAAACAAAGGTAGGTCTAATGAAACTTTAAAAATGATGTGTGTTGGTTTTGAAAAACCAACACATCTTTTATGTTTTGCAGTAAAAAACAAAATATTGAACATGATTTAGAACGGTATGTAGTGTCTGGTTGGACTGTTGAGGATGTTTAAACATAGAAATATTAATGTAATAAATAGGACATCCATGGATTGATATAATAGATTTAGGCTGTTATTCGTAAATATCATTTGATATTTACTATTTTTGCTAACAACTTCCGATATCCTTAATTAAATTATTATATCGTACTATTTCAGAAACGATTTTTTTTTGTTCTTCAAGAGGAGGAATAGGATAAAGCCACGATAGAATATTATCATTATTGATCGAGGGGGAATTATCTCCTTTCATATATTGATTTAATCCCTCTATAACATATAAAGATGTCATCAAACGAAAGCTATATTCAGGAAATAAGAACTCATTTGGTTTACAAACATAAAATCCCGTAGAGGCAATACAATCAGCATGAGAGTCATCTATAAATGCAATGTTTTCTAAATAAGGACGAACCATCGAAAATAAAGTATCGCCTGAAGATAACTCTCGAGATGCTCTACTTGGAGCTTTGTTGGAATGAATAACCTTAGGAAATGTGATACTGTGTTTTTTATTGTCCACAGATTCAATATCAATATATCTAAAAAATTCATTGGTAGGCTTAGTACTAACCATTGGTAGAAAACAAGTATAGCCACGGCACCACTCCCAACTTTCCGGTATGTCAAAAGGTATCTCCTCGTCAATACATTTTACGGTTCCATCGGCGAACTTCTCGTAATATGATTTATGGAATGGTTTATATTCTGTTTCCAAATATTATTTTTGTCACAAATATTTAGTGTTTTTGTGACAGAATATAATGATTAAAAAATATTAACAACCATAAAAGTTCGTTATTTCAGTCATTTTATTTATTTTTGTATGAAATAACAATCATTTTGAATGAAGAAACAAATTATTTTACCCAAACACACTGCTCTTTTAGAGCAAATGGGCGAGAACATAAAATTAGCTCGAAAGCGTAGAAAGCTAACAGCAATACAGGTTGCAGAGCGTGCAGGTATTGCTCGTTCTACGTTATATTTAGTAGAAAAAGGTGATAGTAGCGTGGCAATGGGTGCTTATTTTAATGTATTGCGTGTATTAGGCTTGCAAAACGATTTTTTGAAATTGGCAGCTGATGATGAATTGGGCAGAAAACTACAAGATTTAGATCTATTATAAAATGGCAACAAATAAAACCGACATCTATGTTTATGCACACTGGCTTGGATTAGCCGAACCGGTGTTATTAGGTATTTTGTCTGCACATCAAGCTAAAGGAAGAAAAGCTTTTAGTTTTGAATATGACAAAAATTGGTTAAAATCCAACGCTCAACGGTTGATTGATCCTGATATTCAATTTTATTCCGGGCAACAATTTCCAAATAATAAAGAAAATTTCGGAATTTTCTTAGATAGTATGCCTGATACTTGGGGACGAACATTAATGAAACGTCGGGAAATTCAGTTAGCCAAAGCGAAAGGCGAAAATCCTAAAACACTGTATGATATTGACTATTTATTGGGCGTTTTTGACGAAACAAGGATGGGGGCATTTCGGTTTAAGTTAGATCCTGATGGGGATTTTTTGGATAATGATTCCGAAAAATCTACACCGCCTTGGTCAACGGTTCGAGAATTGCAACAAGCCGTTGTTCATTATGAAAATGACACCGATAACGAAGCCATAAATAAATGGTTGAAAGTACTTATCGCACCAGGATCTTCCTTGGGCGGTGCAAGACCCAAAGCCAATGTTTTAGATGATAAGAATCAACTTTGGATTGCGAAATTCCCTTCTAAAAATGATACAATTGATAAAGCTGCTTGGGAATATTTAACCTACCAATTAGCAATAAAAGCAGGAATCGAAATGGCGGAATGTAAAATTGAAAAAGTAAGTGGAACTTATCACACCTTTTTTACCAAGCGTTTTGATCGAATTGGTCAGGAAAGAATTCATTTTTCGTCAGCAATGACGATGACCGGAAATAATGAAGACACGATAAAAAATCAACCTGCAAGTTATTTGGATATAGTGGAATTTATTCAGAATTATGGTTGTAAGGTCAATGAAAATCTGCACCAATTGTGGCGAAGAATTGTTTTTAATATCGCTGTTTCAAATACGGATGACCATCTTCGCAATCACGGATTCATTTTAACTGACGAAGGTTGGGTGCTATCTCCAGCTTATGATTTAAACCCTTCCATTGATAAAGACGGTTTGGCTTTAAATATTGATATGGATAACAATGTGTTAGATTTTGAATTAGCTAAAAGCGTAGGAGATTTTTTTCGATTAAATCATTCTGAAATGAACAACATATTGGGAGAAGTTTCCACTTCGGTAAAACAATGGAAAGAAATTGCTCATAAAATTGGAATTTCACGATCAGAACAAGAGTTAATGCAGGCTACTTTCAGATTTATTTAAGTTAAAACTTCATATTTCTTTTATTCTCATCGGCAAAAAACGATTCTTTAAAACTTAAAACCTATCATATATTTACCGATAACGGTATGTTTTTATTATCAAGTTATAATCCTAATTTTGTATCTTATTTGTACCATAAAAATATAAATATCTAATAATCAAATATAGTTATTTTCGAAGAAGTAAAGTAATAGATTTTTTCATAAATGTGAAAAACCTCAGACAGTAATGTCTGAGGTTTTTTGTTTATATTTAGGTTTTAAAATAATAATCTTAATGAAAAACAAATACTTATCATTAGCATTTTTGTCGTTTTTATTATTTAGCTGTAATAATAATGATGAAGAAATCGGTGAAAAATTTCACGGTTCAACATTAGAGAAGTAAACTTACTCTCAATAAAATTTAAGCCCATATTCTAAAGAAAATTTGGTCGATCGAGAACTATTCTATCAATTTTTCGACACAAAAGAGATGTTTTTACTAAACATCCTTTAAGAACCCTCAAAAAAGATAAAAATGGGTGTATTACATTAAAATAAAACCCTACCTAAAAACGACAACTAAATCGTATTTTTGCACAAAATGCATTACGTTGGAAACACAAATTTTATTAATTACACCGCCTTTTACGCAACTGAACACGCCTTATCCTGGTACGGTTTATTTAAAAGGATTTTTAAACACCAAAAATATTTCTTCCTATCAGTCCGATTTGGGAATAGAGGTTATTTTGAAATTGTTTTCCAAACAGGGATTAATTGATTTGTTTGATTTTATCGATGGATCTGATCCGGTTTTAGGAGAGAATTCCCAACGGATTTACGCTTTAAAAGACGATTATATTCATACGGTAGATTCGGTGATTTCGTTTCTTCAAGGGAAAAATCCTACGTTGGCGAATGCTATTGTTCAAGACGATTTTTTACCGCAGGCAAGCCGATTTTCACAGTTAGATGAATTAGATTGGGCATTTGGATCAATGGGTTTTCAAGACAAAGCCAAGCATTTTGCAACGCTTTATTTAGAAGATTTATCGGATTTTATTATTGAAACAACCGATGAAAATTTTGGTTTCAGTCGTTATGCCGAACGTTTGGGAAGATCAGCCAATTCGTTTGATGAATTATACGAAAAGTTACACAGCGAACCAACCTATATCGACCAAATCACCCTTAAAAGCCTGCATAATTTAATAGAAAAAACAAATCCTAAAATTGTTGGGTTTTCGGTTCCTTTTCCGGGAAATCTGTATAGTGCATTTCGTTGTGCGCAGTTCATCAAACAAAATTATCCGCAGATAAAAATTGTCATGGGCGGCGGTTTTCCCAATACCGAATTGCGTTCGGTGTCTGATGTTCGCGTGTTTCAGTTCTTCGATTTTATTAATTTAGACGATGGCGAAGCGCCAACCGAACAACTGATTCGTTTTGTAAACGCAGAAATTTCTGCAAACGAATTAAAGCGTACTTTTTTGATGCAAGACGGCGAAGTGGTGTATATGAACAACCCGCTCATTCACGATTACAAACAAAGTCAGGTTGGTTGTCCCGATTATACCGATATCGATTTATCGCAATATATTTCGGTGATCGAAGTGGTAAACCCAATGCATCGTTTGTGGAGCGATGGTCGTTGGAACAAACTAACCATGGCGCACGGTTGTTACTGGGGAAAATGTACGTTTTGTGATATTTCGTTAGATTATATAAAGATTTATGAACCCATTGCTGCCAAGGAAATTGTTGACCGAATGGAACAATTAATTGCCACAACAGGCAACAGCGGTTTTCATTTTGTAGATGAAGCAGCACCCCCAGCATTGATGCGAGAAGTAGCGTTGGAAATTATAAAACGCAAACTTTCGGTTTCGTGGTGGACGAATATTCGTTTCGAAAAAAGTTTTACTTTAGATTTATGCCGATTATTAAAAGCATCGGGTTGTATTGCAGTTTCGGGCGGATTGGAAGTAGCATCGGACAGATTGTTACAATTGATTGATAAAGGCGTAACCGTTGAACAAGTTGCACGAGTGAATAGAAACTTTACTGAAGCAGGAATCATGGTGCATGCGTATTTAATGTACGGTTTCCCAACGCAAACGGCACAGGAAACAATTGATTCGTTAGAAATGGTTCGACAAATGTTTGAGGTCGGAATCATGCAATCGGGCTTTTGGCATCAATTTGCAATGACAGCTCACAGTCCGGTTGGTTTAGAACCTGAAGCGTTTGATGTGATTAATCTATCAAAAGAAATAGGAACGTTTGCCAACAACGATTTGGTTCATAAAGAAAAATCGGGTGCGATGCATGATAAATTTTCGTTCGGATTAAAAAAATCACTCTTTAATTATATGCACGGTTTGTGTTTTGATTTTGAACTGCAAGAATGGTTCGATTTTAAAATTCCGCGAACCAAAATTCCGCAAAATTATATTGTATCGGTTTTAGAAAACGAAGCTTTTCCTGTTTTTAAATCAAACCAAAAAGTAGTTTGGTTGGGAACAAAACCTGTGTTGGAACATTTTACCAAATCGAAAAAAGGCAGAACGTTTGAAAAAGCTCGAATAAGTGTGCATTCTAAAAACGACTTGTTGCAGGTTGAGGTTGATAAAGAAGCAGGTGAGTGGTTTGTACAGTTTTATAATGATCTAAAAGTAAGCCCAAAAGGAACATTGTCTTTTCAGCAGATGAAGACGAGTTTTGAAACACAAACCAATGAAGATTTTGAACCATTTATTTTCTCTAAACAAGGCGAACAATTACGCGATTTTGGGTTGTTGATTGTTTAATTAAAATCGAGAAGCTTCTCATTAGTGAACAAGAAGTTTCCTTTTGATTTCTAGGCAATGAAAAACGGTTTACGAATTCACTTATTCAATTTTTCTTAAAGCTTTTTCAACAACCACAATCATTAAAATACTGCCAACAATCATACAAAACATACCGATTGCTAAATCGACACTTTCGTTAGTTTTAAACAATCCTTTTGAGGGAGCAATCAATGTAAAAACCAATCCTGTAAGCATCATTATTTTGGCACTGTATGTTTGTGCGAAATCCCATTTTTGCTGACTTTGCATTGATGTTTGTGTTCGATATCCATACAAACCATTGATCTTTTTTGGTGGAAAAACATATAGTATTACTCCGGCAAGTATAAAAACAATGCCTACGCAAAGCAGCATTTGGTTGCAATATTCTAAAATAGTATTTATCATAAGTTATTAGATGTTAATTCGTTTAAAGGTGTTGTATAGATAATGTAAGTGACAAATAATCCGCCCAAAAACAGAAAAGCTAACATAAATCGTTGAAACCATATTTCCCAAGTTTTGTAAATGTTTTTATCGTGATTTGATCCTAAAAAGAACAAAGGTATAAATCCCCAACTTAAACCTAATGCCATAGCAATGAACATGAATTTTAAGTTGTCGATAAATAGATTTATCAAACTAATAATAACCAAATAGGCGGAAATGCTATAAAAAACTATTTTGTGAATTTTTACAATTCCTTTAAAATTCACCTTCTTTTTTCGCTCATCGCTCATGGTATTGTAGCCTGATAATAAGCTGCCTGCATTTTCTTCGTTTAAAAGACTTGTGAAAAAACAAAGAATAAAAGCAATTATAAAACCTGCGTACATTATTTAGTGTTTAATTGTTCAACTATTCTTTCTAATTCTTGCGGTTTCTGGGTGCCAATAACCAGCTGTTTTCCGTTTTTAAGTTTAATGTGTAAGCCTTTGTTGCCACGAACATTATAAACCGTTCCGTAGCTTGTCCACAAGCGAATTCCCCAACCGCCAACAAAACCATAGTTTATTACTTTTATTGTTTCTATATCGGACAAATTAATGGTTTTCCATACAAACGGAAAGTAGGTTAATTGCATGTTTTCTTGAGTAATAACGGTTTTCATTCGCAATACAACAAAAAGTAGAATAACTAAAAGTATGATTATTAAACCTAAAAAACCATCTGATTTTGCGGTTACTTCTTTAAAAAGCAATAGTGCCGGAACTGCTAAACTTGTTGCTAACAAAAGCCACAACCACCATTGGTTAAAGCGTTGATTTTCGGTAAACAGTGGTTTCATACTATTTTACTTTTTCGTTTAACCATTTACTAATATCTTCTAAAACTTTAGGTTCAATAGTAGTTTCAATTTCAGCATACTCGGTATCCAAACCTGTTGTAGCTGGCTGAAATAAATGATTTAAACCATCGTACGAAATAATTTGTAGTTTTCCTTTTGATCCCAAACCTTTTGCAATTCCTGCCAAATTTTCAACGCTAGTAACTTGTAAATCTTTTTTACCATTTATTGCTAATACTTCGCAATTTATCTTTGGCAAATAGTTCATTGGATCAAATATTAATAATTGACGAATATGTTCAGAGTACAAACCTTTAATTCTTTCATCTAGCTCTTCATCGGTTGCGTTTTTATAATGGACAGTTGTTTTATAATATTCTTTTAACTCTTTATTTGCTTTTTCTTTTGAATCATTTCTCATAATGATGTCATACGTTTTTTCGTTTAGCTTTTTATTTAAAGTACGAGTAAGTTCAGGAAGCCCCATTGCCTTTGCAAAAGCATCATTTTGTAAGACTAATCCATCGCTTCCTTTTATTCCAAGAGAAGCCATTAAAATGATAAAATTTACAGATGAATCTTCAGAAGCAATAATTTGTGCAACAGATCCTCCTTCACTGTGACCTAAAACACCTATTTTTTTAGCATCGATTTCCTTTACAGTTTTAAGATATTTAATAGCTGCTTTGGTATCGCTTGCAAAATCAAATACGGTTGCTTTAGCAAAATCACCTTCTGATGCTGCAACTCCACGATCGTCAAATCTTAAAACCGCATAACCGTTTTTAGTTAAGTAATCGGCAATCACAAGAAAAGGTTTATGTCCAAAAATTTCTTCATTTCTATCTTGTGGTCCGCTTCCCGAAACCAAAACAACAGCAGGAAATTTACCTTTCCCGTTTGGCATGGTTAACGTACCAGCTAATTTTATTCCAGCTTCTTTGTTTTCAAAAGTAACATCTTCAGTTTTATAGTTGAATGGAGGTTGAGGTTCTTGTGGACGATTACGTTTAAATTCGCCTTTTGTTAAATCTAATTTAAAAGACTGTCCGCCTTGCGTAAAAATACCTTTGATGGTAGAATTGTTTTCCAATAAACCTTTATAAACCATCATCATAGCAGGATGTTTTAAATAAAGTGTATTTTCTTCAAATCGAATTTCCGGTATTTCAATTCCAAACCCACCTTGATCCGGACTATCAAATGTTGCTTTTAGCTGATTGTTTTCTGTGGTAATATGCAATATAAAAGGCAGTTTGTTGGTTGGCAGTTCTATAGCTCCGTTCCAAGTTCCTTCAACTTGGGCAAAAGAAGAAAAGCTTAATAATAAAGCAAAAAGTAAAATAATTTTTTTCATAATATGTAGTTTATACGTTTCTAATAATTAATGATGATATAATAATGAATACCAACATTGCGGTTATAAGTATTAAATAATCGGTTGTTTTTTTTGCGTTAGTAATTGTTCTAAAACTTCGATATGTAACAGTACCTGGAATAACTAAAAAAACAAATAAAAATAAAATCATTACGTAAGCGAAAATCAATTCAAATATTTGATTATTTTCATCATTTATTTTTGCTGATTCTTCTCCAATAAATTGTGTTATATTAATCAGGGTAAATAAATAGTAAGGTATTCTTAAATATAATGCCAGATTTAAACAATCAATGATTCTGGTTTTTTTATTGATTATTTTTCCTGCTAATAAAATCGATAAAAATAAAGAAAGTGTAGATATTGTATTTCCAAAAACAGTTTGCGCAAGAACCATGGTTTCTGAGAAATGTAAATCGATAGGTGATTCAAAAGTAGCGTGCATTATAATTGATAATAAAGTACCAGCTACAAAAATGATAAGATTTGCAATTAGTAGTTTTCTATCATTGAAAAATTCAATAGGGTTAAAAAATTTCTTCATAATTAAAGATTTTTGAAAACCATTGTAGAAATAATCATTGAAATAATTAAAAAAGCGGCTAATATTAAATAATGTGTAACTTTTTTAGCATTTGATAATGTTTTAAAACATTTATAGATTGAAATAATTTGAAAAACTATTATAAATAAGCTTAAAAATGAAGTGATAATCAAAATTGTTATTTCTGTTAAAGAAGATGGAAACTGTATTTGTATGGCATCTTTTTCTATAATTTGAGATGTTAAATTGCTAAAAGTTCCGTTGAAATTTGATAGTGAAAATAAATAAAAAGGGATACGTGTATAAAAAGCTAAGTTTAAAGAATCAACTATGCGTGTTTTTTTATTTATAATTTTTCCTGCAGTGAAAATACTAATTGCTATTAACACAACCGATAAAACATTTTCTGTAAATGTTTTTAAGGCATTTATTTCTGTTCTAAATGATAAATGAAATGAATGATCGAACCAACCACGCATCATAATTGAT
The DNA here is from genome assembly GCA_040391685.1 of Paenimyroides baculatum. Classification (GTDB taxonomy): domain Bacteria; phylum Bacteroidota; class Bacteroidia; order Flavobacteriales; family Flavobacteriaceae; genus Flavobacterium; species Flavobacterium baculatum_A. The sequence continues at coordinate 42,530 of JBEBXJ010000001.1, read as the reverse complement.
ATAAAAGTACCAACTGCAAATATGATCAAATTTACAATTAGTAGTTTTTTATCGTTATAAAACTCAATAGGGTTTAATAGTTTTTTCATAAGTTAAATATTAAGGTCTTTAATGTGCTGTATCATATCATCTAACTGGTTGCGAACAGTTGGATAACTTATTCCCAATTGCGATGCCATTTCTTTTAAGCTGCCGCTTGTTAAGAAAAACTGTAAGATAAATTCTTGTTCTTTAGGCGACAGTTTTAAAAACACAGGCAACGGATAGCTTCCTTGTACAACTGTTTGGCAGGTTTCACAGCTTAACTGCGATACACTTAATAAGGTTTCGCAACTTGGGCATTGAGTTGGTAATTTTGCTTTCATTTAAATAAAATTAAAGGTTAGTTTAATTTTGTTAATGCAAATTTAAATAAAATTTAGTTTTTGTGCAAAATAAAAATCCATCAATTTTATTTTGATGGATTGTAGTTTAATATTATTAAAGTTGACTTTTATTTTCCACGGATTAAATTCCAATTGATTAATAACACCGCTGCGAGAATGATCAAAATTCCAATCCACTGTGAAAACAGTACTTGTTCTTGTAAAAAGATAAATGCAAATGTTACCGAAACAGGAAGTTCAACTGCCGAAACAATACTACCTAAACCAACACCAGTTAACGGAAATCCTTTGTTTAATAGGATTGGAGGTAAGACTGTTCCAAAAACCGAAAGTAAAATTCCCCAGGTATATAAAATAGAAGTGTCAAATGTTTTAACCGAAATAAATTCTTCGCCAATCAAATGTAAGTTTAAGTAGGTTGGCAGCAATTGCGTTAGCAAACTAAAAATCAATACAATAATTCCTCCACCAAAAAGCATAAACAAACTACGTTTATAAGCATTCAACTCTTTTGCAACGCTGTTGGTACTGCATAAGGTGATAGAAAAAGATACGGCTGCAAGAAATCCAAACAAAAATCCTTTAAAATCAAACTTAATTTCGCTACCAAAAATACTGGTTGCTAAAGCTGTACCGAATAATACAAAGACAACAGCGATTATTTTTGCGAATGATGGGATTTTTTTACTGATAAAAGCCTCAGTCAAAACTCCAATCCAAACCGATTGCATTAACAAAACTACGGCAATTGATGCATTGATGTATTTTACGCACAGGTAATACAAAACACTTGTAAATCCCATAGATGTTCCGCTTAATATCAACTTAAAGATATTTTTCTTGGTTGCGGTTTGTGTGTTTTTAATGAAAAAGTTTATTACAAGCAGACAAATGATCGCGAAAACGTATTGCGATATGGTTACTTCGGCAGTTGTAAAGCCTTGTTTGTAAGCCATTTTTACAAACGATGCCAACATACCGTAACTGCTAGCCCCGAAGGCTACAAACAATATTCCTTTTAATGTTGAATTCAAAATGTAGGTTTTAATTAATGATAGAACAAAAAAGCCTGAAGATTGCACTTCAGACTCTTTTTATAATTGTTAGATTTTACATCATTTCTTCCATATCTTCAGATGATGATTCTCTTTTTTGATCTTTTTGTCGGTCTGTTTTGGTTTGATTAAAACGGTAGGTAAACGATAAATTTATGGTACGTTCTCTCCATTGCATTTCAGAATAAGTAAATGCCTGTGCCAGATCTGTTTCGCGAATCATTTTTCTTGAATTGAATAAATCCTGAACGTTTAAGGCAATTGTTCCTTTATCTTTTAACACATCTTTACTTAATGCCATATTAACCGAAGCTATTCCGATATTTTTACCTTGTGCGGTTTTCTGTGCACCACGATACATAAAATTGGTCTGCCAGTTTACTTTAGCCGGTAATGTGATGTTTGAATTAAGTCTCGCGGTCCAAGTAAAGGCATCGTTGTCAAAATTCTGAGTTTGTGTAGTTCCTTCAAAATCAACATACGAATAATCTCCACGTGTTGAAACTTGGAACAAGTTTGCATTAGCATTAATACGCCACCAACGTAACGGACTATAATTGGCATTCAGTTCTAAACCATAACGGTATTCGGTAGCTAAATTTATCGGGCTGCTGATTGAAATTGGAATTCCTTCTTCGTTCACACCATCAATTCTGCGTACAAACTGTGTAGCATCAGTGGTATGGTTAAAATATAACGAGGTATTCAATGTTAATCGTCCCATACGTTTCATATAACCAAAATCAAGTGCATTTGTGAATGAAGGATTTAAATCGGGGTTACCCATAAAGAAATTGATGGAACTTGAATAGTTTGAAACAGGGTTTAACATACGCCCGCGTGGTCTGCGAACGCGTCGGCTATAACTTGCTGTAACGTTTTCGCCATCTGCAAATTCGTAATTTACAAAGGCACTTGGGAAAAAGTTGTTGTACTTTTTCTTGTTGAAATCCATTGTAGTCATTTGGTTAACATCAATTTCGGTGTATTCCCAACGTAACCCCAACATATAGCTGAATTTGTTCAACTTATCACCAAACTGAGTGTAAAAAGCGTGAACTTGTTCTTTATATTGTAAATCGTTTCTAAACAAATCGTTCGGTTCTAAAACGCCGTCGCTGTTTAAAGTATTTATGTTGAATTTGGTATTTAAATCGTTGAAGTTTCCTAAATAACCAGCTTCAAACTGACTATTTTCGTTAAACGGTAAAACATAATCTACACGCGCAATGTGGCGTAATTCGTTCTCGGTTGCTTTTGTAACATCCAGCGCCAAAACAGTATTTACCTGATTGGTTGTTGTGATGTTAGAATCTTCGATATCTCTGTTTTTGTTGATACTTGCCGAAACAAATAATTGATGCCCGCTTTCGTTGAATTTATAAGTAAAATCGGTGTTGTATTCTACGCTTTCTTTAAAATCGTCTTCTTCGGTCTGGCGAACATTTCTGTATAATAAATTTCTGCCGGTATCGTAATTAGAATAGTTCAGCGTTCGTGGATTATCTCCCGTACTTTTTCGGTAGGTAAGATTATTAGTCCAAGTTAATTTATCGGTTAAATTATAATCAAGACCAATGTTTCCGTTGATGCTTTCACGCTCTCGGGTACTTCTTGAATATTCGTCAACAAAGCTTGAAGTATTTCCGTTTTCATCAAAATATTGCGATTCGTTTAACGAGTTTCCAAAGGTTTTGTTTTTGGCATAACCAAGGCTTGAATATAAATTGAATTTATCCTCGCGGTAGTTAACCGTAGCATTTGCACCGTAACTTGTAGGATCGCCCACATTTGCAGTTACACTTCCGTTGATACCTGCATTACTTCCTTTTTTAAGGATGATGTTGATGATTCCGGCACCACCTTCGGCTTCGTAACGCGCAGACGGATTTGTAATAACTTCTACACGATCTAACGATTCCGATGGAATCATTTTCAACGCATCGCCAATATTGGCAGCCATTCCCGATGGTTTTCCATCAATAAGAACTTTAACTGATTCGTTTCCGCGTAAACTTACGTTTCCTTCCGAATCTACTTCAACAGACGGAATATTATCTAAAACATCGCTGGCATTTCCACCTTTAACAATGGCATTATCGCCCACGTTGTAAATACGCTTGTCTAACTTCAATTCAACAGCAGCACGCTGGGTTTGAATTACGACACCTTCTAAAACTTCGGTATCGCCTTCAATTTTTATCGTTCCCAGGTTAACCGATGCAGCAATATCTTTAGCATCAATCACAAAGGTTTTGTAACCAAGATATTCAATACGAATTTGATACGTATCAGGAGTAACAGGAATGTTGAAATTACCCGAACCGTCACTCATATCACCGGTAATATTATTGGCATCGGTAGTACTTTCAATAGTAATACTTGCATATTCCAAAGGTGTGTTGGTAGATTTTTCTACAATTGTTCCGGTAACAAAAACCTGATCTTTTTCTTGCGAATATGCAGCAGATGTGGCTAAAGCAAAAACGGTAAAATAAACGTAATTTATTGCTTTCATATATTATCTTTTAGTTTCTATTTTTTGTAGCACAAAAGTACTACCACTTTAAAGATTAATTCTAAATTAATTGTTAAATGGTCTTAAAAATGCGGTGAATTACATGATTTCATCGATTTTCTCAATCGGTCTTGCAATAACCGCTTTGTTGCCGTTTACAACAATTGGTCGTTCTATTAGTTTAGGATTTGCAACCATGGCTTCGATAATTTCATCGTCGTTTAAATTTTTATTCTTGAAATTTTCTTTCCAGATAGATTCTTTTACACGCACCAATTCAATAGGTTTTATGCCCAAAAGTTTAATAATGTTTTTTAATTCGCTAACAGTTAGCGGATTGTTTATGTAGTTTATAATTTCGATTTCTTTGTTTAAATCTTGCAGCATACAAAGACCTTCGCGCGATTTGCTGCATTTTGAGTTATGGTAGATTTTAATCATTTTTAGCTGTTATTTTCTTTTACAAATTTAGTTAACTTCGTAGATAAAAATTAGCGATTTATGTATTTAGAACAATTCAACAGAGATTCTTCAAGCATTTTAAAATATGTGCCGTTTGTAGTTTGCTTTCTGGGTTTTATGGCATTAAACATTATTGTATCAAGTTTAATGGATGTAGATTCAAGCAAAATGATTCAGGATTCTATAGATCAATGGGGGAAAAATTTTACGTTTTTTACTTTCGTGGTTCCGTTTGTGTTTTTTCTTGCCTTGTTGTTTTTATGGTGGAAATTTATCCACAGATATTCTATAACAAAGCTTACTACAGCTCGTGAAAAGATCGATTGGAGTCGATTTTTTTTCTCGTTCGGCGTTTGGGCAGGCATAAACCTGATAGTAATTTTGGTAGGATATTTTATGGATCCCGATAGTTTCCAGTTTCAGTTTAACTTAAAGGCATTTTTGCCGTTGCTTATTATTGCATTAATTTTTATTCCGATACAAACCAGTTTCGAAGAATATTTTTTCCGCGGATATTTTATGCAGTTTACAGCGTATCTGTCAAAAAATAGGGGAGTGGCGTTAATTGCTACATCGGTAATTTTTGGATTGATGCATTTAAGCAATCCAGAAGTTTCAAGCATGGGTTTAACCGTTATGATTTTTTACATTGGTTGCGGTTTGGTTTTGGGAATTATGACCTTGATGGATGATGGATTGGAACTGGCTTTGGGATTTCACGCGGCAAACAATTTATTCGGAGCACTTTTAATAACGTCTGATTCTGCTGTTTTTCAGACCGATGCCCTTTTTATTTATAGTGGTGAATCAAATATTTATGAATTATTGATACAGGTGTTCGTAATTTTTCCTATCTTGTTATACATTTTCTCAAAGAAGTACAATTGGGCACATTGGAAACAAAAATTATTTAAATCTGTTTAATTATGGAAAAGAAGCTTTGTATACATCCCGATTTTAAACTTAATGGACACACTTACAATAAAGAAAGCATCAGCGAATTGGCAATTACCCTGATCCGCGATGGCGAAGCACACGAGAAAGACCTAGGTAATTTAATTCTGCAGTGGTTTGATGATTACGATTATATAACCTTAACAACTTCGGGAACAACCGGTAAACCAAAAGAAGTAAAATTAAGCAAAGAAGCCATGGAAGCATCGGCTTTGGCAACAGGTGAATTTTTTAAACTTCAGCCAAAAGATAAAGCCTTGCTTTGTTTGCCAACGCATTATATTGCCGGTAAAATGATGTTTATTCGGGCGGTTGTACTTGGTTTGGAACTGGATTTTGTAAATCCTACCAAAGAACCACTGAAAAACAACGATAAAATTTACGATTTTGTAGCCATGGTTCCGCTGCAGGTTCATAATTCCATAACGCAGATCGAACAATGCAAGACACTGATTGTTGGTGGCGCTAAATTGAACGATAAAACCAAGAATATTCTAAATGATATGATGGTGAATGTGTACGAAACTTATGGAATGACCGAAACCATTACCCACATTGCTGCAAAGAGTATTAATGAAAATTATTTTACTGTATTGCCACATGCCAATATTTCACAGGATGAAAGAGGTTGTTTAGTTATAGAAGCTCCGTTGGTGTCTGATAACCTTATTGTTACCAACGATTTAGTAGAAATGCCTAACGATATTCAGTTTGCATGGATTGGCAGATATGACAATCTGGTTAACAGCGGCGGCGTAAAACTGGTTCCCGAAAAAATAGAACAAAAACTGTCCGATTATATTCCGTATCGTTTTTACGTGATAGGTAAGGAAGATGAAGAATTAGGACAAAAACTGGTTCTGGTTATAGAGCATGCTCCGTACACATTACTGCCCGAAGCATTCGGCAGTCTGGAAAAGTTCGAAAAGCCCAAAGAAACCATATTTGTACCAAAATTTAAAGAAACACCAACCGGTAAAGTTTTAAGAAGAGAAACGATTAATGTATAAAGTAAATTTGATAATTTTAATTTATTATTAATAAAGCTCCAATGTTTTTCCGGACACGGGATAATGAGTATTTTCAAGCATGTCAAAGTTTGTGTTGAATTAGTTACATAGTCTAATGTAGAGTTCATTTTTTCTCACTATTTGTTATTTTTATGAAGCTTTTTAGATAAAATAATCAAAATCATGATTATTTTCAATATTTAACAATGTTTCATAGATTAATTTGATTACATTTTCCACATCACTTCTATGAACCATTTCAACAGTTGTATGCATGTATCTTAAAGGCAACGAAATTAGTGCCGAAGCAACACCGCCATTACTGTATGCAAAAGCATCGGTATCTGTTCCCGTAACTCGGGAAGATGCCAAGCGTTGAAAAGGAATATCGTTCTTATTCGCTGTATCAATAATTAAATCGCGTAGATTGTTTTGGATTGCAGGAGCGTAGGTAATCACCGGACCTAACCCAATTTTTGTTTCACCTTCAATTTTTTTGTCGATCATTGGTGTAGTACTGTCATGGCAAACATCGGTAACAATAGCAATATTTGGTTTAATGTGTTGGGTGATCATTTCGGCACCTCTTAATCCCACTTCTTCCTGTACAGAATTTGTAATGTACAACCCAAATGGTAGTTTTACATTGTTTTCTTTCAGTAAGCGCGCAACTTCAGCAATCATAAATCCACCCATGCGGTTGTCTAGGGCACGGCATACAAATTTATTATCGTTTAAAATTTCAAAGGTATCCGGATAAGTAATTACGCAGCCAACATGTATACCCATTGCTTCCACTTCTTCCTTAGAATCGCATCCGCAATCAATAAAAATATTTTCTAATTTAGGTGTAGGTTCATCTTTACCAGCACGTAATCTGGTGTGAATTGCCGGCCACCCAAAAACGCCTTTTACAATTCCGTTTTTTGTATGAATGTTTACTCTTTTAGATGGTGCAATCATTTGATCGCTACCGCCGTTTCTAATCACGTAAATCATTCCGTTTTCATCAATATAATTTACATACCACGAAATTTCATCTGCATGTCCTTCAATCACAACTTTAAATTCCGCATCAGGATTCAGTACACCAACGCAAGTACCGTAAGTGTCTGTAAACACTATATCAACATAAGGTTTAATATAGTCCATCCATAATTTTTGTCCTTCTTTTTCAAAACCCGTTGGTGATGCATTGTTTAAATAGCCTTCTAAAAAGGTTAGCGAATTGTTATTTAGTATGGTTTTTGCAGTCATAATTTTAGTAAAAATTTTAAACGAATTTACTAATAATTTTGTTCTATATTTACTTTAAATTATAAGAATAACAATGAGAACATTTTTCATACTATTTTTTTCTGTTTGTGTATTACAGATGAATGCACAAGTTAACGATTGGGAAAAATATGCCGATTCATTACGTACAAATGTTTTAGACGATGGCGAGATTGAAAAGGAGTTTTTACTACCCGAACTTCATATTAATTTTTCTAAAGAAGAGTTAGAACGCATAAAAATACAGAATGTTTTAAAGCGTAGAATTATCAGGGTTTACGGATATGCCGTTCAAACCAGTGATAATTTAACGTCTTTAAATGAGAATATGGCGAAAATGGAAACTAATTCGCAAAAAAGAAAATATTTAAGACAAACCGAAAAATATCTGAAAAATCAGTTTGAAGAACCTCTGAAAAAACTTTCAAGAAAAGACGGTCAGATTTTATTGAAGCTGATTAATCGACAAACCGACAGAACTACATTTGAACTGGTAAAAGACTTAAAAAGTGGTTGGTCTGCTTTTTGGAACCAGCAAGCAGCTAAAATGTTTGATTTAAATTTAAAATCGAAATATGCACCTGCCGATGTATTAGAGGATTTTTACATAGAAATGTTATTGCAAGAATTGGCTGCTGAAGGAAGAATTGATTACAGACAACCAGCTAAAAATCTTAAAATGGATCAGGTTAAAGCAAAATGGAAAAACAAATTGGGAGATTCTGGTTATTATCCCGAAGAAAATTAATCAAACATTTTTGGTATATTTGCACCAAGCAGTTAATTCATGGAACAATTTATAGTATCGGCACGTAAATACCGCCCGCAAACTTTTAAAGACGTTGTTGGTCAGCAAACAATTACAAGCACTTTAGTAAATGCTATAGAAAACAACCATTTGGCGCAGGCGTTACTTTTTACAGGACCACGAGGAGTTGGTAAAACAACTTGTGCACGTATTTTAGCGCGAAAAATTAACCAAATCGGGTACGATGATCCTAACGAAGATTTTGCTTTTAATGTGTTTGAATTAGATGCGGCTTCTAACAACTCAGTAGAAGATATCCGTAATTTAATTGATCAGGTTCGCATACCGCCACAAACCGGAATCTACAAGGTTTATATTATTGACGAGGTACACATGCTGTCATCAGCTGCTTTTAATGCTTTCCTGAAAACGTTGGAAGAACCACCAAAGCATGCAATCTTTATTTTGGCTACAACAGAAAAGCACAAGATTATTCCTACAATTTTATCCCGTTGCCAGATATTTGATTTTAAAAGAATTACCGTTAATGATGCCAAGGAATACTTAAAAGAAGTTGCCGTAAGTCAAAACATTACTTTTGAAGAAGATGCGTTGCAGATTATTGCTCAAAAAGCTGACGGAGCCATGCGTGATGCGTTGTCTATCTTTGACAGGGTAGTATCTTTCTGCGGAGCAAATTTAACGCGTCAGGCTGTTGCAGAAAATCTGAATGTTTTAGATTACGATTACTATTTACGTGTTACCGATTTAATCATTGCCAGTGATATTCCTAATTTGCTGTTAACCTTTGATGCTATTTTAGCTAAGGGATTCGATGGAAATCATTTCATTACTGGTCTGGCATCACATTTTAGAAATTTATTGGTTTGTAGAAATCCTGAAACATTGAATTTATTAGATGTAAGTGATGAAAACAAAAACTTGTTTTATCAGCAGGCGCAAAAATGCAGTCAGGAATTGTTAATAGAAGCAATAAACTGTGCCAACGCGTGCGATTTAAAATACAAAACATCTGTAAATCAACGTTTGCTGGTAGAATTGTGTCTTATGCAATTGGCAACGTTAATGCATCCTGAAAAAAAAAATTTAAATCAGAACTGATTCCGGCGGCATTTTTCATAAATGTCAGTAAAAACAACAGCCATTCCATTGTTGTAGAAGAACCTAAAGCGGTTATTGCTAAAGAGAAAAGCGATGTAGAAGATACAGCAGTAAATTCAAATTCCGAAAATTTAAGTACCCAGAAAGTCATCTTATCAAAAGAAACGGGAGAGCATCAAATATCTGCTTTGTCTTTAAAAAGCATCAGGAAAAAAAGAGAATTAGAAGCCTCTATAAATCCTGTTCAAATCAATCAGGAAGATCTGCCTAAAGATGATTTTACGTTTGAAGAACTTAAAAAACATTGGGATTATTGTTCGGCACAGTACTACGCCACAGGCAGAATGCTTATGTCGTCTACAATGAACATGGCTAACTTAACATTGAATGAAACCAATCTGGTTGTTGAATTTCCTAATGAAGGAAGTAAGCTAAGTTTCGAAGAAAATTTATACGATCTGGTTTCTTACATTCATAAAAAATTAAACAACTATCATTTAAAAATTGAAGTTAAGGTAAATGAGCAGGTTCAGATAAAAAAAGCATATACCATTCACGATAAATTAGATTACTTAAAAGAAATAAACCCCGCTTTAGATGTTTTAATTAAAACATTTGATCTTGAAATTAAACCATAAACAAAAATGAAGACCTAAAAGTCTTCATTTTTTCTATCGTCAATTTCCAGTTTCATTAAAATTTTAGCTACATCATTTTCTGCAAAAGATAAATTACCTGCTACAAAAACACCACGGTCACCAGTAGTAAAATCTTGAATTCCATATACAGTAGATTCGTCATCTGGGTTGCTCATGCCTTCATATCTGTAAATTTCTACTATACCAAAATTTACGGGTGCATTAAGTATCTTGCTTTCTTCTATATTGTAATCAATAGAAAAGCCTTTTGCTTTTAATTCTTCTAGCGCTTTTTCAACAGTTGCGTAGTGATACATTTTCTTCATAGTTTTTAATTTTTGACTTAAAGTTAATAATTTTTGACTTATAAGCCTTAAAAATTATCATAAAATCTAATAACAACTTTTTTGTTTGTACTTTTGTAAAAAATATAATTATGATAACAATAGGAACTTTTAATACGTTGCAAATTTCAAGAAGAACCAATGTTGGTTTGTATTTGACCGAAGGAAACGAAGATGTGCTTTTGCCAAAAAAATACCTGCCGGAACATTTTGAAATTGGTGACGATATTGATGTTTTTATTTATCTGGATCAGGAAGAACGCCCTGTAGCAACAACAATAGAACCTTATATCTTTTTAAACGAATTTGCGCTGTTAAAGGTTAATTACATTAACGATTACGGTGCTTTCATGGATTGGGGACTGGAAAAAGATTTATTTGTACCTTTTAGAGAGCAGGCAAGACCTATGAACGTTGGTAATTACTACATGATTTACATGTATGTTGACGAAAAAACGAACCGTTTGGTTGGTTCGTCTAAACTAAATCAGTTTTTAGACAATAAAGATCTAACAGTTGAAGTAGGGGAAGAGGTTGATTTGATTGTATCACACATTACCGATGCCGGAATTAATGTAATTATTAACGAAAAGCACAAGGGGCTAATGTATCAAAATGAAATTTTTGAGGATTTTAGAACCGGAGACCGCATTATTGGATACATTAAAAACATAAGACCCGATGGAAAAATTGATGTTTCACGTACTAAAATAGGTTTTGAAAAGGTTAATGACAGCGTTACCAAAATTTTAACCGAATTAGAAATGAACAATGGATTTTTAGGACTAAACGATAAAAGCCATCCCGATGAAATTAAAACGGTACTAGAAATGAGTAAAAAAACATTTAAGCAAACTATAGGTGTTTTGTATAAAGAAAAAAAGATTTTAATTAAAGAAGATGGAATTTATTTAGTTTAGTGTTAAAATTTTCATAATGCAAATTAATTTTGCTATATTTATTTTAGAATTTTTAAATAAATATGTGTTATGAAAAATACTTTACTTATAATTTTTGCAGTAGCCGGTTTAATTTCTTGTGGTAGTAAAACAGATTGTCATGAGCTGTCCGGTACTTATACTACGTTTGCAGAGGCTAGAAAGGATATCACAAAGGCAGATTATCCAATAAAAAAAATACAGTTAACCCCGGAAAGCTCGTGGATTAAGCGAATTGAATTTTATAGTTGTAACGAAAAAGAGGGATATTTAATTATTTATACTACCCGTGCAGAAGAATACATTCATGCACAAGTGCCTTTAAGTATTTGGGAAGAGCTATCCACTTCAAAATCAAAAGGATCGTATTATAATACCCATATTGTAAACCGTTATCCATTTAATTTAAAATAAATTAAAAATTGGTATGTTAGTTGTATATTATAAAGTAATAATATTCGTTTAGATAAATATTACATTAAATTTGCACAGCAAAAATATACAAATGAAAAAATACCTGTTTATACTTTTTGTTTTTCTTTTTTTTACGTCATGGAACGCGCAGGCACAAATTGATGATACCGATTTAGATGAATTGGTAATTGATAAATTGTCTCGCACTAGTATAATTGACATTATTAAAAAGGTACGAAATCAAATGTATAATAATTATGATAACAACAATTATAATTACTTAGTTATACATGATGCATCAATGAATGATACCGCTCAGCTGCTGCAATCACAAACGGTATTTGATGTTTCTATAAATCTTAAAAGCAAAAAAATTAATAAAAGTATTGTAAAAGATTCACGAAACACCATTTCAATGGATACGGTGTTTTTTAACAGGTATTCAGGTAACGATTCGCCTATGTACTGGCTTACCGAAGTAGTTATTAGAAAATATGTTAACGTGCCTGAATTAGATTTTTTTAACAATTTCAAAGATTATTCGTTTGAAAGAAAAAAAACTAAAGACGGGCAATACATTATTGAGTTTTATTCTGAACAGTTTTACGAAGGGTATTTTCAGTACGATAAAAACTTCAATTTAAAGAAAATGGAGTTTGTTTTGTTGAAACCTTATGAAATAGATCACAGCCAGTCTAAAAATGGAAAATTTATGTTCGAAAAAAACTGGATTTACAAACAGGAAAAAGTTTCTATAGTTTTTAATACCAACAGTGAAGGCAAAAACTATGTTGAGGAATTAAAGGCTTCAGAAGAAATCCAGGATTACAACTTCACCAGGTTCGATTCAAAGGGGGGCGTAGTAATTAAAGATATAGATTTAGATTTCAAATCGAATTTAATTTTCAAAAAGATGTAAAAAAGTCGGGGTTTAAACCCCGACTTCTTATTTTAAATGATCATACCAAACCAGAATATAATTAAGATTTTTTTCAGTTCGAGCCTGTAGAGAACCAATAGTTAACAACTTCTCGATAGCCTGTCTTGAGCTTGCCGAAAGGCTTCACTTTGTTACGCTACTCGAAGTGACGTGTCTAAACATATCTTGGTATAAAGTGAGTAACAGTCATTGTATTTTATCTCAACTCAGCACCAACTTCTATTTGTAACTGGTTTTGAATTTTACTCATTATTTTATCAATCTGTGCATCGGTCAATGTTTTGTCTTTGTCCTGAAGTTTCATACTGATTGCGTATGATTTAGTTCCTTCAGGTAATTTATCACCCTGATAAACATCAAACAACGAAACATCAGAAATTAAGTTTTTATCAACCTGCTTTACAATTTTGTAAACATCGGCAAACGACACTTCATTCTTTATCAATAATGCCAGATCGCGTTTTACAACCGGATATTTAGAAATTTCGGCAAACTTAATTTTGCTTGAAACAACATTTAAAACGGTATTCCAATTAAAATCGGCATAAAAAACATCTTGTTTGATATCAAAATACTTTAAAATCGATTTTTTTACATTACCAAAACTAACAACTTTTCTGTCGCCCAGATAATAGCTGATTCCTTCAGAAAACATTTCACTTTCATTAGGTTTTGTTTCGATATTTTTAATGCCTAAACGGTCTAACAGCGCATCGATGTATCCCTTGAACAAAAAGAATTCAATTGGAGCTGTCTGCGTATTCCAGTTAATACCGTTGCTGTTACCTGTTGCAAATAAAGCCAAATGTTTGTATTCTTCGTAACCCGATAACGTTTTAGCATAGGTTTTTCCGAATTCAAAATATTTTAAATCGGTTTTTTTACGGTTGATATTGTAAGCGATTGATTCTAATCCGCCAAAAAGCAAAGTCTGGCGCATTATTGATAAATCCTGACTTAACGGATTTAAAATGGCAACCTGCTGGTTTTTATTGATATCTGAAATTAAATCAGAATAAGCGGCTGTTGTTAACGAATTAGACATTGTTTCGTAAAAACCCTGACTAACTAATTGATCTGCTACAATATTCTGTACTTTATGATCGTCAGTTTTAGATCCGTAGGCAATTGTTGCATTGATTTTAGATCCAACCTTTATGTTGTTGAAACCGTAAACACGTAAAATTTCTTCAATTACGTCGATCTCACGCTGTACATCTACACGGTAAGGAGGGATAGAAAGTCCTAACCCCTTATCGGTAATATTTGTAACTTTAATATCTAACGAAACCAGAATTTTCTTGATTGTTTCGTTCGGAATTGTTTCGCCCAATATTTTATTAACATTGCTGTAATTAAGAAAAACCGAGAAATCTTCAACTTTCTTTGGATACAAATCGGTAATGTCTGATGTAATTTCGCCACCGGCAATGTCAGTAATCAATATAGCCGCATGTTTTAATGCGTATGTGGTAATGCTTGGGTCAATACCTCTTTCAAAACGGAAAGAAGCATCAGTAGAAATGCCATGAAGTTTCGCTGTTTTACGAATGCTTACAGGATTAAAATAGGCACTTTCTAAAAAGATAGCTGTTGTATATTCAGTAACTCCGGAATTTAATCCACCCAAAACACCTGCTAAACACAAAGGTTGGTTTTCATCGCAAATTACAATATCTTCTTCGTGTAGTGTTCGTTCAATACCGTCTAAAGTCAAAAGTTTACTGCCTTTAACCGCATTTTTAACGATAATCTTGTTTCCTTTAATACGTGATGCATCAAAAGCGTGCAATGGCTGACCTAATTCGTGCAATACATAATTGGTAGCATCAACGATATTATTTTTTGGTACGATACCAATTGCTTTTAAAGCATTTTGTAACCAAGCTGGCGATGGTTTTACTTCGATTCCCGAAATGGTTACCCCTGCATAATGTGGTGCCAGTTTAGAATCTTCAACAATAATATCGTATTTTAAAGTACGTTTTTCAACCTTAAACTTACTGATACTTGGTGTAATAAGCTCTGAATAGGTATCTTGAGGTCTATTCTGGATTAATCCTGCTCGCAAATCACGAGCTACGCCCCAATGACTCATGGCATCCGCACGGTTTGGCGTTAAACCAATTTCAAAAACGGTATCGTTGTAAACTTCAAAAACGTCGGCAGCTGGAGTTCCAGGTTTAAATTTATCGTCTAAAATCAAAATTCCGTCGTGACCTTCGCCTAAACCTAATTCGTCTTCGGCGCAAATCATTCCAAAACTTTCTTCGCCACGAATTTTTCCTTTTTTAATAACAAATTCGTTACCTTCTTTATCATATAAAACCGTACCAATAGTGGCAACAGGCACTTTTTGACCGGCAGCTACATTTGGTGCACCACAAACAATCTGCACAGGTGGTTCGCCATTTCCTAAATCAACTTTTGTGATACGAAGTTTGTCTGCATTCGGATGTTGTTCGCACGAAATTACATGACCAACAACAACGCCTTTTAAGCCGCCTTTTAAACTTTCGTAAGCGTTGATACCTTCTACTTCTAATCCTAAATTCGTTAAAATTTCTGCTGTTTCTTCCGGAGCGATATCTAATTTGATAAACTGTTTTAACCAGTTATATGATATTTGCATTGATTTGTTTTTTAAAGCACAAATATACAGATTGCTGTACGTTTGATGAAATTATTTAGTTTATTTATGATAAAAATTTTGAGCGTATTTCTGCGGACGGAATCATACATTCGTCTTTTTTACCGTACCATTTGTACCGATTTTTGGCTATGTAGCGATACACCGAATTACGCAAACTTTTAGGTACTATTTTACCCATTTGCAACAGCGGATAAAAACCGTTTAATTGTCTGGAAATTTCTAGAGCAGCATCGCTTTCTGTAAAATAGGCAATGCCGGGCTGATAAAGAATTATAGAATCTATTTCAGGATTTACGCCAATATATTTTATGATTTCCTTGCCAAAATCGGACTGTAACGATGCAAACACAAACACATTGTTTTTATCTGCCTTTATAACTTTTTGAATAGTTTCATCACAAAAATTACAAACGCCGTCAAAAAGAATCAACTGTTTATTTGGTGGTATTTTATCAATTATACTCATACGTTTATTTTTTTCGTTCAACCATTTCTAATTGATCCAAAGCAACTTTCGATGTAAAAAAACCGTAGTTTACCGTTGCTTTATTCTTCTCGATTGTATCAATAGTTCCAACCGATTTTCCATCGATCATACGAACGCGATCGCCGACTTTTAATTCAAAATTTGTTTTATTTGCCTGTTGCTGTTGTTGCTCTTTAACTTTTTTCTCTTTCTTTTCTTCTCTTATTTTTTCGAGCTTTTGTTCAACATCTACTTTTAATTTTAAAACTTCCTGCTCTTTTACCTTTTTCTCTTTTATGGTGATTTTTTTTCGTTTGGAGTTTTCAATTTCGACCGTTTTCAGCAATTCACCAATAAGCGTTTTCTTGTCTTTATTGTTGAAATATTTTTCAGAGAGATCGTCAAAGCGCTGTCCTAAATAGATCAATCGCTGATTAGCATCGTACAATTCCTGATAACGTTCTAACTTATCCTGAATTTTTGTGTTGATGTTTGACATTTTGTTGCTTTCTTCACGGGCACGTTTTTCTTCTTCTTTTAAGTTTTCCGACGTTTTTTCTAATCGTGAACGTTCTTTTTGAAGATTGGCGATTGTTTTATCAAAACGCACTTTATCTGTTTCGATTTTTTTCTTCGCCCGATTGATCAATCCGTATGGAATTCCGTTTTTCTGCGCTACTTCAAACGTAAATGAACTTCCTGCCTGCCCCAAACTTAACTTATACATTGGCTCTAACGATTTTTCATCGAACATCATGTTGGCATTTGTTGCGTGTGGCAGTTCGTTTGCCAGAATTTTCAGGTTGGTGTAATGCGTGGTAATGATACCAAAAGCTTCACGGTCGTAAAATTCTTCCAAAAAAACTTCAGCCAAAGCACCGCCTAATTCGGGATCAGATCCTGTACCAAATTCATCAATTAAAAACAGCGTTTTATCGTTACATTTCTTCAAAAAATAATTCATGTTTTTTAATCGGTAACTGTATGTACTTAATTGATTTTCAATAGACTGATTGTCGCCAATGTCGGTTAAAATCCTGTCGAACAAAAAGGTTTCACTACGTTCGTGCACTGGAATTAACATGCCGCTTTGCAACATTAGCTGTAGTAAACCGATTGTTTTTAACGTAATTGATTTTCCGCCCGCATTTGGTCCCGAAATAACAATAATACGCTCATTATTAGTTAATTCTATTGTTTGTGGATACGTTTGTTTGCCTTTAGTTTTATTGTTTAAAAGTAAAATTGGGTGGAATGCATCGCGAAAAAATAACCTTTTTTCTGTTGAAATATTTGGCAGAATTCCGTTTATTTTTTCGGCATGTTTTGCTTTTGCAGCAACAATATCAATATGGGACAAAAGGTTCTGAAAAATAATCAGTTCTTCATGAAACGGACGGATATCATTGGTTAAAACACGCAGAATCCGCATAATTTCCTCGCGTTCTTCGTATTCCAGATTACTTAATTCCCTTGAAAACTTAAAGGTGTTTTCGGGCTCCATATAAATGATGCTTCCGGTTTTAGACTGCCCTAAAACCGAACCTTTTATCTTTTTACGGTGCATTGCCAAAACCGCCAAAACCCTGCGGTTTTCTACAATCGATTCTTTTATATCGTCTAAATATCCTGCCGAATTATACTGCTGCAGCGCAAAGCCGAAACTTTGGTTTATTTTTCCGCGTACAATCTGAATGTTTTGTCGTATTGCCTTTAAATCAACCGAAGCCGTATCTTTAATTTCTCCGTATTTATCTAAAACCTGCTCAATACTTTGCAAAATTATTTTATTGGGCTGCGTTATGGTTGTGGCATTATATAAAGCGGTGTAGTATTCTTGAAACTTCTTTAAAAAAGTAATTAATTCATTGGTTGTTGAAACTAAAGAAGCTATTTTTTTAAAACCGGATGCTTCTAAAAAACTGTCTTCGATACGAAGCATTTTCAGTTCGTAATTAATCGGGTCGAAATAATGCGAAGGTATCGCATTTTGATTGCTGAAAGACGATACGTATTCCGATGTTTGCTTTAATTCTTCAATTAACTGTTCTTTGTTCGCAATAGGTTCTATAAGCAACGCGTGTTCCTTACCAATTTCGGTAGTACATAACTCGCTGATTTGTTCTAATATGGTACTGAATTCTAAATCTTGTAACGTTTTTTTTGCGATCGATTTCATTTGTAAATTATCTATCAGATATCAAAGTTACAAACAAATTATCATTTAACGGAATAAGTGTTAAATTTGAATTTTAAAATAGATGAAAATGAACAGCTGGAAAGAATTTATTGCTTTGGAATCTGCTAAAGAGTATTATCAAAAATTAAAACAGATTGTCGATGCTGATTACCAAACCCAAACAATTTACCCACCAAAAGAATATATTTTTAATGCATTTAAATATTGCCCGTTAGATAAAGTTAAAGTTGTAATTCTTGGACAGGATCCTTATCACGGACAAGGTCAGGCACACGGATTGAGTTTTTCTGTTAATAAAGGAATTGCCATACCGCCATCGTTACGAAACATTTATCTGGAGCTTCAAAACGATGTAGGCTTTACAAATCCCGGTCATGGTGATTTAACGGAATGGGCGAGACAAGGAGTTTTACTGTTGAACGATGTATTAACGGTAAAGGCAGCACAAGCAGGCAGTCATCAAAAATTAGGCTGGGAACAGTTTACCGAAAACGTCATTTCTTATTTATCAGCAAATACCGAAGGTTTGGTTTTTATGCTGTGGGGAAATCATGCATTTAAAAAAGGAAAAAACATTGATCGGTCAAAACATCTGGTTTTAACAAGTGGACATCCGTCACCAATGAGTGCTAATCAGGGAAAATGGTTTGGTAACAGACATTTTTCGCAAGCTAATAATTATTTGGTTCAGCATGGAAAAACGCCTATTAATTGGCAATTGAGCTAATAATGAGAAATGATTTAAAAATAAATTAAATAATAATGTTAAAAATCAATTTTAGCTTGGCGGTTTTTTATTATAAATGTATATTTAGTCAATAAAATTTGTTTTTGTTTAAAAACAAAAATTTGTTTGTTGTTTACTTAAATTTAAAAGCTGCCTGTTAATTTGGGCAGCTTTTAGTATTTTTACATAAAATAGATATAATGGCAGGCAATTCATTTGGAAACAGGTTTAAATTAACAACTTTTGGCGAATCGCACGGAGCGGCAATTGGTGGAATTATTGATGGATGCCCATCTAATGTGAAATTAGATTTAGAAGCTATTCAAAATGAACTAAACCGTAGGAAACCGGGACAATCAAAATTGGTTACACAACGTAAGGAAGACGACGAGGTTGTTTTCTTGTCGGGAATTTTTGAAGGGAAAACATTAGGAACTCCTATTGCTTTTCAAATAAATAATACCAATTCAAAATCTGATGATTACGATTTGCTGAAAGATGCCTTTCGTTCAAGCCATGCCGATTATGTATATCAGCAAAAATACAAGCATCGCGATTACAGAGGTGGAGGAAGGAGTTCTGCCAGAGAAACCGCAGCCAGAGTTGTAGGCGGAGCCATTGCAAAGCAAATCATCAAACCTGTAGAAATTATCGCGTATGTTTCGTCTGTAGGAACAATTTCGGTGAATAAAAATTATACCGAACTTAATTTATCGTTGACAGAAACAAATGATGTTCGTTGTGCTGATGTGGAAATAGCCCAGCAAATGGAACAACTTATTTTAGAAACCAAAAAGAAAGGCGATACCGTTGGTGGAGTGATTACGTGTGTGATAAAAAATGTTCCGATAGGTTTAGGCGAACCTGTTTTCGATCGATTAGAAGCCAATCTGGCAAAGGCAATGTTGTCAATCAATGCGTGCAAAGGTTTTAGTTTTGGCAGTGGTTTTGAAGGAACAAAAATGCTCGGATCGCAACACAACGATTATTTTAACGAAGACGGATCAACCAAAACAAATTTTTCAGGTGGAATTCAGGGTGGAATAAGCAACGGGATGGATATTTATTTTGATGTTGCTTTTAAACCCGTCGCAACCTTACTGCAACCACAAGAAATGCTAACCACTAAAGGAACGTTGGAAGTTATTAAAGGAAAAGGCAGACACGACGCCTGTGTTCTTCCACGTGCCGTACCTATTGTAGAAGCTATGGCCGCTTTAGTAATTGCCGATTTTATGGTTTAATCGTTACATTCCATCAAAATTAAATAACCATTTTTATAACTAATTTCAACCAAACCATCCGTTAAAACTTCATTACTGCTTCCGGGTTTAAATCCAAGAATTAATGAATCGTTTTGAAGTTCGTATTTTAAGTTTTTTGTCGAAATACCGTCAACAGTTCCAACAGGAATTAATGATAATATTGTTTCTTTAGGATACCATTTTACAAAATTCTTCTGTAAAGGAAAAATTTTAGAATAATCGTCGATCATCACTAATTTTATAACTTCTTGATATTTAATAAGGTTGGTGATGTTTGTAAACGTATGATCCATTCTTTTGCCCGTTGCCCAGACAACATTTGCTGCCGGTATTTTTCTGTTGATCAAATAATTAATCGCCTTATCAATATCGTATGTTTCCTGCTCCTCTAACTTCACAATTTCAATAGGATACTGCAAATTCTTGTAATATTCATAATCAAAATCCCGGTCAAAATCACCAATTAAAACATCAACTTTAATTCCTAATTCAAGAACCCGTGTAATGGCACTGTCTAAAACAATCACCAGCGGATTCCATTCTAACAATTCGTTAAGTAATTCCATAGAACAAGCTGCGCCATTGGCAATTATTAATGCGGGTTCCTGATCGTCGCGGACTATGTGGTGTGATGACATTTATTTGAAGTTTTAAAACTACTAAATTAAGATGTTTTCTTTATTTTAAAAGGATTTAATTATATTTGAAGAAAATTAAAATTCTTAATACAATGGATTTACAACAAGAGCAATGGTGGAGTGATTTTCAGAACGATGAAAATGCTGTTTTATTGGATGTTCGTACAGAAGATGAAGTAAGCGAGGGAGCGATTCCCGGAGCAGTTCATCATGATTTTTATCAGGGGCAGGATTTTTTAACTGCTTTAGAAAATTTAGATAAGTCGAAAAACTATTATGTTTATTGCCGTTCCGGAAACCGCAGTGGACAAACGTGTTTACTGATGAATCAGCTGGGTTTTGAAAATACTTTTAATCTTGTGGGCGGAATGAACGAGTGGGAAGGACCAACGGAATAATAAAGGCGAAAGCCTTTTTTTTATGTTGATAAACTAAATTGTTTAAAAATTTACTGAATGGAATTAATCGATTTTATTTTACACATTGACAAATATTTACAGGTTTTCTTGCAAGATTACGGCGTTTGGGTATATGCCATATTGTTTTTAATTATTTTTGTTGAAACTGGTTTGGTAGTAATGCCTTTTTTACCTGGCGATTCGTTATTATTTGCAACCGGAATGCTGGCGGCACAATTTCCCGAAAGTTTAAACGTTTGGCTGGTAATGATTTTACTGTTTATTGCTGCTGTTTTGGGCGATACCGTAAATTACACCATTGGTAAAGAAATTGGTATGCGTATTATTAATTTCAAGATTCTAGGCAAACAGCCAGTTACTATTGAGCACATTAGTAAAACACATTCGTTTTATGAAAAATATGGCAGTAAAACCATTGTAATTGCTCGGTTTGTACCAATTGTAAGAACTTTGGCTCCGTTTGTTGCCGGCATTGGAAGAATGAATTACGCTACGTTTTTAACCTATAATTTTGTAGGCGGATTTATCTGGGTTTTCGGAATTATCTTATGCGGCTACTTTTTAGGAAACATACCGCTTATAAAAGACAACTTTTCCAAAGTGGTGCTGCTGATCATTTTTGTATCAGTGCTTCCGATTATTTACTCTATTATTAAAGAAAAAATAAGTAATAAAAACAAAACGCTTTCGTAATGAAAGCGTTTTTTGTTATATTTTTAAGTTATGATGTAAAGAAAACATCATTTGCTGGTACGATTTTTTCTGAAGCATCTGATTCATCCAGCCAAGCTGAAAGCCTAAATCTTTATTTACCTTAAAACCGGCACCAAAATACAGTCGGTTACGGTCAAAAGCATTTGTTTTTCGTGAGTTTTCGTCCATATTCATAAAAACTTCATTGTACATGGTGGCGTATAAATTCTGGTTTTTATCTGTGTTTTGATACAACGGAATATCTAAACCCAGCTGATAGCGCAAACGTGACTTAAAATCTTGATGTTCTATAAACCGCTGTTCAAATCTAAATCGGTGTTTTAAAACACTTGTAGCTACTTTTTGCTGTGTTATTACATCCTGAAAAATTCTGTTTTCAACAAAAGGAACATCAGGTTTTTCAAATTGTTCGGTATGAACAAAGGCATATCCTGTTCCCACTGTTAAATTATCAAACAAAACATATTGAACAGATCCGCGCAACAACATTTGGTTTAAATCTGAAAAAAACTCGTAATTTCTATTCTGTATATCGTAGTTAAAATTCCATTTGGTATCCGTGAATTTGGTGTTTCCAAAATACATATACCAGCTGCCTAATTTAGGGTTATTAGAAAATCCTTTTAAATTAAGAAACAATAAAGCTAAAAGAACAACTGTTTTTTTCATAAATAGGTTTAATTACGATGATTATTTGTAGCTACTGCGTGTGCGATTTTAAACTGCTTTTACCGGTTTCTAATATAAGTGCAAATTGTAAACCATACATAACCGCTGCTAAAACCAAATGCGCTGCCTGCGTGCCAAACGGAAAATGTATGTAATACATTAATATACCTGTAATGATTTCTAAAATCAGCAGTATCATGATCCAGTTCATTTTGGTGTTGCCTAAATTAAGACGTTTATTTCTTAAAAAAAGATAAAGGTTTACAAAAAATATCACAAAAGAAAAGGTTCTGTGTATGTAAAAAGTAACATCGGGGTTTGCCAGCCAAACAGCAACATCTGTAATTCCGCTTCTTGTTTGAACATCGATAAACTGACGAACCTGTGTTCCTAATCCAATTTGTATTAACGAGAAAAGCATCGCAACCCAGGTAAAAATATGAAAGGCAGCATCGTATTTAGCAGCATACTTTTTATTGACTTTTGCCAAATGAATTAGATAAATTAAGGCAGCTACATTTAACAATGCGGCAATCATGTGTGTGGTAATTTTAACCGGATTTAATACCGAGAAAACGACTGTTGCACCCAACCACGCATTAAAGACCAATAATGCCAATACAATTGCCGACCATAAAACAACCGATTTTTTGGTTTTCCAGTATTTAAACGAAAGAATAAATAAAATTAAGCACGAAAATCCTGCCAAAGCTCCGCACAAACGGTTAATGTATTCAACCCAAGTATGGTACGGATTAAACTCGGCATAATCGTGTTTGGTATATTCCTGCCAGTTTGATGTATTATATACATCAGTCGTTTTAAAATTGCTGTTTGCCACCCAAAGCGAATTATTTTTAATGATAACCTGTCCTTTATTGTATGTGTGGTTGGGTTTCCAAAGCAATTCTTCAACTTGTGTAGGTGGTATGTAGTATCCAAAACATTTAGGCCAGTCGGGACAGCCCATGCCAGAGCCAGTCATGCGTACCGTGGCACCGGCAATAATTACCAGGTAAATTAAAATAAGTGAAATTTTTGCCCAACGGATAAATGATTTGTTTTCCATGATTATAACTTTGGATTTACAGGTTTTAAACCTAATTTGTCGGCTTTTTTTAACATGAATTGATACGCCGCAGCATATTCGTTTGCAATATCGCCTTCTAAAATAGCTTCTTTAATGGCATCTTTAATTTGTCCGATTTCTTTTGAAGGATTCAGGTTGAAAATTTCCATAATTTCTTCGCCTGTAATGGGTGGTTGAAAATTGCGAACGTGATCGCGTTCTTCTACTTCGACAATTTTTTGACGGACAATTTTAAAATTGTTATGGTACTTTTTAAATTTTTTCTGGTTTTTTGTAGTGATATCTGCCTCACATAAAGTCAGTAAATTTTCTACATCTTCGCCTGCATCAAAAACTAGTCTTCGAACAGCCGAATCGGTTACCAAATCTTCGGAAATTACAATTGGTCGGGAACTCATTGCAACCATTTTCTGAACAAAACGCATTTTGTGGTTTAACGGCATGTGCAAACGCTGAAAAATTCGTTTTACCATTTTGCTGCCTAAAAATTCATGCCCGTGAAAAGTCCAACCGTTTTTTTTGTTGAATTTTTTTGTTGGTGCTTTGCCAATATCATGTAATAAAGCAGCCCAACGTAACCACAAATCATCGGTATTTGGGCAGATATTGTCAACAACTTCCAATGTATGGTAAAAGTTGTTTTTGTGGGTGTGTCCTTCTACTTCTTCCACATTGTTCAAAGCGGTTAGCTCGGGCAAAATCAAATCTAACAAACCGGTTTTGTATAAAAGCAGAAAACCTACAGACGGTTTTTCGGTCAATAAAATTTTATTAAGTTCTTCTACAATTCGTTCACCCGAAATAATTTTTATGCGATCGGCATTTTTTGTAATGGCATTTAACGATTCTTCTTCAATGTTGAAATTCAACTGCGTTGCAAAACGAATGGCACGCATCATACGCAAAGGATCATCAGAATACGTAACATCAGGATCCAAAGGCGTTTTTATGATTTTATCGGTTAAAGCGGTCATTCCGTTAAAAGGATCAACCAAATCACCAAAATTTTCTTCGTTCAAAGAAAAAGCCATGGCATTTATGGTAAAATCACGTCGGTTTTGATCGTCTTGCAACGTTCCGTTTTCAACCAAAGGATTTCTGCTTTCATTTCGATACGATTCTTTTCGTGCACCAACAAACTCAATATCAATATCGTTAAAACGCAGCATTGCCGTGCCATAATTTTTAAAAACCTGTACTTTTGGGTGGTGCGGAATTAGTTCAGAAACCTTCAAAGCCAGATCAATACCGCTGCCAACAGCAACAATATCAATATCTTTTTTTGAACCGCGTTCTAAAATAAAATCGCGAACAAAACCACCAATCACATAAGCTTCAACCTTTAATTCTTTTGTAGCCTGCGTTATAATTTTAAAAATGGGATCTTGTAGCGCTTCGTTATAATTGGATGATTGAATCATTATTTTCTTAAAATTTTTACTTGTGCATCGTTTGTAAGTTTAATTACGGTTGATGATTTTTTACAGATTTTTGTTTGATCTAATTTCACAACATAATCCACGCCGTTTATGATTTCCTGTGAGATTTCAGAAAATTGGGTAGGAGTAGGCTCGCCGCTTATGTTTGCTGATGTTGATACCAACGGACGTTTCATTCGTTCGACTAATTTGTACACAAACGGAGCATTTACAATACGAATTCCTAATGAATTATCTTCGGCAATCAGGTTCTTTGCCACATTTGTAGGCTGATCCAATACTAATGTTGTCGGTTTTTCGGCACAATCTAAAATATCAAAAGCAACAGAAGGTATATTTTTAAATACATTGTAAAGTAAACGGTCGCCATTTACCAAAACAATCATGCTTTTGCTTTCTGCACGTTTTTTTAGATCATATATTTTTTTAACAGCTTCTTCATTTGTAGCATCGCAACCCAATCCCCAAACGGTATCGGTAGGATACAGAATAATTCCACCATTTTTAATTACTTCAAAAGCTTCGTGAACTTCTTTATTAATATCTTCCATAAAAAGGAATTTGATTAGTTTGATTAAAACTGAATTTTCTCGCCTACATTCATACCAGAATTTTTAGCGAAAACACCACATAAATGGAATAATAAGCGTGCACCCACATTTCCGTCCCAATCATCGGATCCCGGAGCAACTTCGACTAAATCAATTCCAATAATTTTTTTGTCAGAATTTGACAATCTGCTTAATAAATAAGTTGCTTGTTCGTATGATAAACCGCCTGGAACTGGAGTTCCCGTGTTTGGACAATACCAACGATACAACGCATCAATATCAAAACTTACAGCTACATTTTCAGGTAATTGATTTAGAATTTCATCGCACTGATCTTTCCACGTTTTTCCGCTGAATTGGTTGGCTTTTAAATCGGTATCAGTGTAAACTTTTACTTTGTTCGATGATTTGATTACATTTACTTCGCCTTCACTAAAATCGCGAATACCAACCTGAACAATTTTTTCTATTTGAGGCAATTTTATAGCATTGTACATGATTGATGCATGCGAATAAGTAAAGCCTTCGTAAGCTTCACGTAAATCCATGTGGGCATCAAAATGTAAAATACCAAAATTATCATTTTTGGTTGCCAACGCTTCGTAATAACCCATTGGTGTTGAGTGATCGCCACCCAAAAGAATTACTTTTTTACCTTGATTCATCCAATAAAGCGTTCGTTCTTTCATTTCTTGATTGAATTGAGCCGATGCTTTATTAATTTTATCTAAATCTGATTGCAATTGAGGAAATGTTTCAATAGCCTCGCCATTTTCTAACGCTTCAATAATAGGCTGCGCTAAATTTTTATATTTTTCGCTGTTTGTGATCCATTGCTCAGGCGCTTCATCCATATAAATTCCCAATTTCCATAAATCGGGAAATTCCTGATGTAATAAATCTACTTGAAAAGATGCGTTAAAAATAGCTTCAGGACCTTCGCTAGCACCACTTCCGTAGCTTACAGTAACTTCCCAAGGTGCAGGTAAAATAATGATTTCACTTTCTTCTGCGTTAAAAGGTAATCCATAAATGGTGGCATCTGCCAAACCTGGTTGTGATGGATCGAAATTCTCTATTTTTTGTTGTTTTGATAACATACTTAATTCCACTGATTTTTAAAATGCAAATATAAAAAAAGCCAGCGTAAAGCCGGCTAAATATCTTAAGTTGTTTGGATACCTGTCTTTAAAATCCGACCAAAATCGTACATTTCTTCAAAAGTAGTGTACAAAGGCACTGGAGCCAAACGAATAACAGCGGGTTCACGCCAATCTGTAACAACACCTTGTTTCATTAAGTAGTGAAACAATTCTTTGCCTTCGCCATGTAAAACAACCGACAATTGCGATCCGCGTTCTGCTTGATTTTTTGGAGTAATGATTTCTAAATTTGTACCAGTTTCTTTAGCTGTTTCTTCAACAATAAACTCTAAATACGCGGTAATTAAATCACGTTTTTTCATTAAAGCTTCCATGCCAATTTCATCGAACATTTCAACCGAAGCCAAATACGGAGCCATTGCCAATACGCCTGTACATGAACTTTGCCAACCTAAAGCACCTTCGTTTGGTGTGTATTCAGGTTCCATTAAAAAACGACGTTCTTTATTGTGACCGTACCATCCACCAAATCGATTTAAATCTTTATTGGTATGATGTTTTTCATGAACGAAATATCCAGCAACACTTCCCGGACCTGCGTTCATGTATTTATAACTGCACCAACATGCAAAATCAACATTCCATTCGTGTAATTTTAATTCGATATTTCCTGCAGCATGCGCCAAATCCCAACCAACTTGTGCACCAACGGCATGTCCGGCTTTTGTGATATTTTCCATATCTAAAACCTGACCGGTGTAATAGTTAATTCCGCCGATTAAAACTAATGCCAATTCATCGCCAACTTCATTAATCTTCGCAATAATATCTTCGTTGCGTAAATTGTGTTCGCCTTCTCTACGCTTAACTTCTACAATAACATCTTTTGGATCTAAACCGTGAAATTTAACTTGCGTTTGAAACATATATTGATCACTAGGAAACGCTTTTTCTTCGCAGATAATTTTAAATCGGGTAGAAGTTGGGTTGTAAAACGAAACCATCATCATGTGCAGATTAACGGTTAACGTGTTCATTACCGAAACTTCACTTGGTTTTGCCCCAACAATTTTTGACAAAGGATTTGAAAAACGTTCGTGATAATCCCACCAAGGTTTTTCTGCATAAAAATGACCTTCAACTGCCAAATTTGCCCAATCATTCATTACATCATCTACATACTTTTTAGCTCGTTTTGGCATTAATCCCAACGAATTTCCTGTAAAATAGATTGTTTTTTTACCGTTTACTTTAGGAAATTCAAATTCTGACTGGTATTTTTTTAATTGATCTTGCGCATCTAGTGACTGTGCAAATTCTCTTGTATTTTGAAAGTTCATTTAGTTTTATTTTTGAAGGCTAAATTTAATTATAAAATATGTGTTGAACAAAGAGTTTTAGATAGAAAAAACAGATTGTGGAATTTATTCCTCATCGTCATCTTCCAGTTTAGGTTCATCTTTATCGATATCTTCATTTAAAAAAGGAACATAAATTCGTTCGCTTTTAATAACAATAATCATAGACAGAACGGCATGTAGAAAAATACATGTTAGTAAGAAAATGATTCTTCCTTTACCAAAAATATCGTTGTTAAAAATGGCTTCGTAATGATAAGCAATAAAGCAGTATCCCACAAAAACTAGAGTGTTTAAGGTTATAACGCGAAAAAACTTTTTTCGGTTAGACAATACAATGATTGTTACCAAAAAGCAAAGTATTGAAACTGCGACAACTGCTAATATTCCCTGTAAAAATGTCATATTAAAAATTATAGGTAAATATCGGTATTTTTAAAGAACTAAAACAAAAATCCGACCAAATTGGTCGGATTTTATTTTATAAATGCAATAATTTATTTTCTTGCAGCTATTAAATTTAAGGCAGAACCGGCTTTAAACCATTCTATCTGACTGTCATTATACGTATGGTTTGCCATGATGATATCTTTAGATCCATCTGCATGAACAAACTCTAAAGTTAACTGTTTTGCCGGAGCAAATTCTGTTAAATCTAAAAAGTTGATGGTATCATCTTCCTGAATTTTATTATAATCTGCTTCGTTGGCAAATGTTAACGCCAGCATTCCTTGTTTTTTTAAGTTGGTTTCATGTATACGTGCAAACGATTTAACCAATACCGCTTTAACCCCTAAATGACGTGGTTCCATTGCAGCATGTTCACGAGAAGATCCTTCACCGTAGTTTTGATCACCCACAACTATAGAAGGAATATTTGCAGCTTTGTACGCTCTTTGAACTGTAGGTACTTCTGCATACTCACCCGTTAGTTGGTTTTTAACACTGTTTGTTTTGTTGTTAAAGGCATTTTCTGCACCAATAAGCATATTGTTAGAAATATTGTCTAAATGTCCGCGAAAACGTAACCATGGTCCCGCCATAGAAATGTGATCTGTAGTACATTTTCCAAACGCTTTAACCAACAGTTTTGCTCCTGTAATATTTTCACCATTCCAAGGTTTAAAAGGTTCTAATAACTGTAAACGAGATGAATCGGGAGCAACAACAACCTGAACACTTGCGCCGTTGGAAGCCGGTGCCTGATAGCCTGCATCTTCTACATCGAAACCTTTCGTTGGTAATTCATCACCAAAAGGAGGTTTAAACATAACCTCTTCACCATTATCATTTAATAACTTATCGGTAATCGGGTTAAAATCTAAACGACCTGAAATTGCCAGTGCAGCAACCATTTCCGGTGAGGTTACAAAAGCATGTGTATTCGGATTTCCGTCGGCACGCTTAGAAAAGTTTCGGTTAAATGAATGTACAATCGTATTTTTTTCTCCTTTATCAGCTCCTTCACGATCCCATTGACCAATACAAGGTCCGCAAGCATTTGTAAATACTTTGGTACCCATTTTTTCGAAAGTTTCAATAATACCGTCTCTTTCAATGGTGTAACGGATTTGTTCTGATCCGGGATTAATACCAAATTCAGCCTTTGGTGAAATTCCAAATGCTACAGCTTGTTCAACAATTGAAGCAGCACGTGACATATCTTCGTAAGATGAGTTGGTACAAGAACCGATTAATCCCCATTCTACTTTTATTGGCCAATCATTTTTAGCAGCTTCTTCTTTCATTTTAGAAACAGGGGTTCCTCTGTCTGGCGTGAAAGGTCCGTTGATGTACGGTTCTAATTCAGATAAATTAATTTCAATTAACTGATCAAAATATTGTTCCGGATTCGCATAAACTTCAGGATCGGCAGTTAAATAATCTGCAATTTTATCAGCTGCATCAACTACTTCCTCACGTCCTGTTGCTGTTAGATATCTTCGCATAGAATCATCGTACCCGAACGTAGAAGTTGTGGCACCAATTTCGGCACCCATATTACAAATGGTACCCTTACCGGTACAAGACATAGATAGTGCACCTTCGCCAAAATATTCAACAATGGCACCTGTACCACCTTTTACGGTAAGTATATCGGCAACTTTTAAAATAACATCTTTAGGGGCTGTCCACCCGTTTAATTTCCCCGTTAATTTTACACCAATTAGTTTTGGGAATTTTAATTCCCATGCCATACCACTCATTACATCTACTGCATCTGCACCACCAACACCAATTGCAACCATGCCTAAACCACCTGCATTAACCGTGTGCGAGTCGGTACCGATCATTAATCCTCCCGGAAAAGCATAATTTTCTAATATAATTTGATGAATGATTCCTGATCCCGGTTTCCAAAAACCAATTCCGTATTTATTTGATACCGAAGAAAGAAAGTCAAAAACTTCTTTTGATTGTGTGTTTGCTACTGCCAGATCTTTTTCGGCACCAACTTTTGCCAGAATTAAGTGATCGCAGTGTACGGTTGTAGGTACAGCTACTTTTTCTTTACCGGCATGCATGAACTGTAATAGTGCCATTTGTGCTGTTGCATCCTGACAAGCTACCCGATCTGGGGCAAAATCTACATAATCTTTAGCACGTTCAAATTTAGTTGTTGGGTTTCCTTCCCATAAATGTGAATATAGAATTTTTTCTGAAAGTGTTAACGGACGACCTACCAATTCGCGTGCTTTATCAACACGCGCAGGAATGCGATCGTACACTTTTTTAATCATTTCAATATCAAAAGCCATAGTATTATTTTTTATGTAATTTTCTTTTAGTATTAAATATAGCAACTATTTATCAATTTATATCTTAAAATTCTTTTAATGATTGTTATGAATTTTAATTTAAAATGATTCTACACTACAGCGTTTCGTTTGAACTTCTTTCACAAAAAAAGAGGCAAACCAAATTATGGAAAGCCTCTTTTTATTTAACTATTTTATTTCTTAATGATTAATTTAAAGAAATAGGTTTGAATTTTGTTAGGTTGATACCTTCTACAGCAGCCTTATACTCTTCGATAGATGGAATGCGTCCTAAAATTGCAGAAAGAACAACTACCGGCGTAGAAGCCAATAAAGATTCTCCTTTTTTACCATCACGGTCTTCAACCACACGTCCTTGGAATAAACGCGTAGATGTAGCTAATACCGTGTCGCCTTTTTCTGCTTTTTCCTGGTTACCCATACATAAGTTACAACCTGGACGTTCTAAGTACATAATGTTTTCATATTCTGTACGGGCGGTTGATTTTGGTAATAGATCGCTGAATTCAAATCCAGAATATTTTTGTAAGTATTCCCAATCACCTTCTGCTTTTAATTCATCAATAATATTGTAAGTTGGCGCTGCAACGACTAGTGGTGCATTGAATTTTACTTCGCCTTGTTGTTTCTCAATGTTTTTCAACATTTGAGAAACAATTTTTAAATCGTCTTTGTGAACCATACACGATCCAACGAAACCTAAATCTACTTTTTTGTCATTTCCGTAAAAAGATAATTCACGGATGGTATCATGTGTATAGCGTTTTGAAACATCATCGTTATTTACATCAGGATCGGCAATCATTGGTTCTTCAATAATGTCTAAATCAATAATAACTTCTGCATAGTATTTAGCGTTTGCATCCGGAGTTAAAGCTGGTTTAGTACCTGATTTAATTTCTTCGATACGTTTGTTTGCTTTATCGATTAATCCTTGAAGAACCTGATTTTTGTTGTCCATTCCTTTCTCGATCATAATTTTGATACGAGATTTGGCAATTTCTAAAGATTGTATTAAAGTTTCGTCTTGAGAAATGCAAATAGAAGCTTTTGCTTTCATTTCAGCCGTCCAATCGGTAAATGTAAATGCTTGATCTGCTAATAAAGTACCAATATGAACTTCAATAATACGACCTTGGAATACGTTCTCTCCGTCGAATTGCTTCAACATCTGTGCTTGGGTTGCGTGAACTACATCACGGAAATCCATGTGTTGTTTCATTTCACCTTTAAACGTAACTTTTACAGATTCCGGAATAGGCATAGACGCTTCACCAGTTGCTAAAGCTAAAGCTACTGTTCCTGAATCGGCACCGAAAGCAACACCTTTAGACATACGCGTGTGCGAATCACCACCAATTATGATTGCCCATTCATCAATGGTAATATCATTTAATACTTTGTGAATAACGTCGGTCATTGAATGATACACACCTTTAGGGTCACGTGCTGTAATGACACCAAAGTCATTCATGAATTTCATTAACTTAGGAATGTTAGCTTGCGCTTTTTTATCCCAAACAGAAGCTGTGTGACATCCGGATTGATAAGCACCATCAACCGTTGGAGAAATAACCGTAGCAGCCATAGACTCTAATTCTTGAGCAGTCATTAAACCAGTTGTGTCTTGCGAACCTACAATGTTTACTTTAACGCGTACATCAGAACCTGCGTGCAATATTTTTCCGGGAGCAACGCCTACAGCATTTTTGTTGAAGATTTTTTCAACAGCCGTTAATCCTTGTGCTTCTACAGAAATTTCTTTAGCAGGAGCAAAAACCAAAGGAATTTCGATACCTAAAGTTTGGGCAGCAAACGTTTGAATTTTTTTACCAAAAACAATAGCGTAAGATCCACCTGCTTTAATAAACTCCATTTTTTGCGGAGTTAAAGAACGAGAAATGTCAATTAACTCTTCTTCGCCGTTATATAATTTTTTTGTTTTGGTATTGATAGTTAAAACAGTACCGGTTGCTACAGAATAAACTTCTTCCAGAATTGGATCACCAGCTTCATTACGAACCACATTTCCGTTAGCATCTACTTGCTTTTTCCAGTTTTTTAAGTCGATACCAATACCGCCAGTTACATCAACTGTAGTTAAAAAGATAGGAGAAATTCCGTTTGTTCCCGCTACAATTGGAGCAATGTTTACGAAAGGAATGTATGGAGACGCTTGTTTACCTGTCCATAATGCCACATTGTTAACACCCGACATACGAGAAGATCCAACGCCCATTGTTCCTTTTTCTGCAATTAACATTACGCTGGCATCTGGATGTTGCACTTGTAATGCTTTAATTTCAGCTTGTGCTTCCGGGGTAATCATACATTTTCCGTGCAATTCACGATCTGAACGAGAATGCGCTTGGTTACCCGGAGATAATAAATCGGTAGAAATATCACCTTCGGCAGCAATGTAAGTAACTACTTTAATTTCTTCAGCAACTTCTGGTAATTTTGTAAAAAACTCTGCTTTTGCATAGCTTTCTAAAATGTCTTTAGCAACAGCATTACCATCTTTATAAGCATAAGCTAAACGAGCAGTATCTGCGTCGTAAAGGAAAACCTGCGTTTTTAAAACTTCGGCAGCTTGTTTAGCGATGTCTTCTTTATCACCTAAAGCAATGTCTAAAAGAACTTCAATAGACGGTCCGCCTTTCATGTGAGATAATAATTCAAATGCAAAAGGTGGCGTAATTTCCGTAACTACTTCTTCACCTAAAATAATTTCTTTTAAAAATTTTGCTTTTACACCGGCAGCAGAAGTTGTTCCCGGTAAGGTATTGTAAATAAACATTTGTAAAGAGTTTTCTCTTTCTGCATTATTTACATCTTTAATTTGTGTAATAATTTCGCTTAATAATTCAGCACTGTCAATAGGTTTTGGGTTTAAACCTTGACCTTTTCTTTCATCGATTTCTTTAAGGTAATCTTGATATAAGTTCATATTATTATTTTGAATATTTTAGACAGATACTAAAAAAATAATACTGTCTTTTTGCTTATTTGTGTTTAGTTATTAACTTTCTTTAAAGTTTGGTGCAAAATTACAAAAAGGAATTCATATTTAAAAATTTTTAATAAAATGATGAATTAAAGGAATTATTATTTATAATTATTCTATTTTGTCTTTTTAAATTCAACAAATTAAGAAAGTGTGCTGTGAATAGTTGAAAAAATAATATTTTTTTTATTATTTAGATATCTTTATATCCTTAAAACTGATAAATAAGCAAAAAGCCCTTCGTTTGAAGAGCTTTTATTGTTTTATTTTTTTAACCAGTTGCTTTTAAAAGTACAATTCTGATAGTCATCATCTATATATATATAGGTATCATCTACTGTTTCGGAAATCCATTTTCCTATTACCTCGTTTTGCTTGGATTTTAAGGCTACACCACGTATTTTCATATAATCGTTAGAAAAATCGGCAAGGTGTTGTGGAATTTTGTTTGTTACCTGTACAATTTGGTATTGAGGTTTATTTGATGCATCGTTAACCAGTGTTGTAGCAGAAATTTCACCAACTTTTAAATTTGATATCATTGAATACAATATTCTGTCTTCCATTTGGTTTAATTCAAAACGAGTTTCCCCACTTCTTCCGTCAGTTAAAACACCACCACTTTGCTTGGTATCTTTTTGCTGTGAATACTGGCGGGCAGCATCGGCAAAAGATATTTCTTTATTTAAAATGCGGATTCGTAAATCGTCTAAATCTTTCTTGGCTTTATCTAATGCTTCCTGCGATGGTTTTGGAGACATGACAATATGCCGCAGTTCCAGATTTTTACCTACAATTTTTTCTAACTGTATAATATGGTAACCATATTCGGTTTCGAATGGTTTGGAAATTTCACCTTCTTTCAACGAGAACGCCACATCTTTAAATTCTTTAACGAACTGCGTTTTTTTATCTACGTTGTAAAAACCGCCGGTTTGTAAAGATGCTTTGTCTTCAGAATACATATATACTTTACTGGCAAACGAAGATCCATCTAAAACATCTTGGCGAATTTCGTTTAATTTGTCAATAACAGCTTGGCGTTCTTCTTTTGTAATTACCGGTTTTATTACAATTTCTGCCAACTCTAGTTCTTCACCAACCATAGGAAGCGAATCTTTAGGGATGTTGTTATAAAACTGACGAATTTCTTCAGGTGTAATGGTTACTTCTTTAATTAATTTATCTTGCATGCGAGAAGCCAACTGGTTTTCTTTCATGATATCAAAGAAATACTCTCTAAAATCTTCGTAACTTTTTTTGTTGTAATATTTTACCACATTGTCAATAGATCCTGCTTGCTCTACCATACGGTCGATCTGTGAATCCATCATCGTGTTTATTTCTTCGTCTAAAATAACGATACTGT
Organism: Paenimyroides baculatum; assembly: GCA_040391685.1. Taxonomy (GTDB): domain Bacteria; phylum Bacteroidota; class Bacteroidia; order Flavobacteriales; family Flavobacteriaceae; genus Flavobacterium; species Flavobacterium baculatum_A. The sequence goes on along the minus strand of JBEBXJ010000001.1, from coordinate 7,278 downwards.
CCTGTATCGCCTGGTGCGAAAATAATCTGTTTTCCAATAAAGTACCTAAAATTTCGCATCGGCTGATTTTTGACGTATCGTAACCTGTTGCTTTAGCCTGAATAAAGGCATTATCGATATCAGAATCCAACACCACATAATTACCAACAAGACCAACAATACCGTCGATACGCTTTTTTGTTGATTCTTGTGCGTGTACGTTCACAAAACCAATAACAGCTAAAACTGTTAGCAAGGTATTTTTAAGAAATAATTTCATATTTGTTTATTAAATTTTACAAACTGCAACAAAGATACATAGCTGCGGTTAACTTTTATATTTTTTTAATTTTAATTAAGACTTTTTTTATTGTATTTAGTTTTTAGTTGATTTAAAACAGGCTGGTTTACTTTTATTTCGGCTTTATTTATCAATTCCTGATTGTACTGATTTTCGAACTGGTTTTGATAATCTGATAGAACCTGATTTTTAACTTCGTCATAAGTTGGCTGATGTTCGGATTTTTTATCGCGAATGTAAAACACATAGTAATTGTTGTTGTGTTTAACTACATTTTTGCCTAAAGAGTTGAAATCTAAGTTTTCAGGTAAACGTTTGTCGTTCATATAAAAACGTCCCTGATATTTGTAAACCATCGGAAAATCTGCTTCTTTAACCTTAAAGTTGTTCTTAAGAAGTTTATGATAGGTTTTGGCATCGCCCTTATTGTTAAAAACATATACTTCGCCTATAAAATGTGCAGGTTGCAGGTATTTTGCTTTATTGTTTTGGTAATATATTTGTAGTGCTAAAGTATCTTTTGCACTTTCGTTCCAAATATTTTGTTCTAATAATTCAAACAAAACCAAACCTTCTTTATATTCGTTTAAATTATGCGCAAATTCAGGAAAATTGGTTTCTAAATCGTTGTTATAAGCTTCCTTTAACTTTTTCAGCGAATAAAAATCGAACGCTTTTTTAATTAAAAGCTCATCGTTTATTACGGCTGCATATTGTCTTGGAAAAGAATATACGTGGTCTAAAATATTTTTTGCGGTAATTTTTTTATCGGAATAATCAGCCAGAACCATTTCGGTTTTAGGATTGCTTTCAACAACCGGCTGGTTCATTAATTCTTCTCGATTTAGTAAAGCAACGGTTTCCGAAATGTTTTCTTCGTTGGTTTTAAAATGATACATTTCCTTTAAATGTGCAATGAGATCTTTTTCCAAAATTTTTGAACGACTGTCACTCTTAATTTTTCGCAAATAATTGTCTTTTAATTCCTCTTTACTTGGTTTGTCTTTTATATTGGTCACTGCAATAATATGCCAACCATACTGACTGAAAAACGGTTGCGAATAAGCATCTTTAAAATTAAGATCGTACAAAACATCAGACGCGCCGTTGATGTTTAACGAACCTTCGTTGTAAACCCCCAGGTCACCTCCTTTGTCACGCGAATGAATATCTTCGGAAAAATGAAAAGCAACATCATAAAAAGCATCGCCCACAGTTAAACGTTTGTAAATATCATTAATTTTCTTTTTTGCTTCGGTATCATTTATGTCTTTGGCTTCCACTAAAATATGCGCAATATTTTTAATTTTAGAAGTTGATCTTTTATTGTACACTTTAATTAAATGGTATCCAAAATTAGATCGAACTGGCATTGAAATTTCGCCAATATCTGTATTGTAAGCACCGCTTTCAAACGGATAAACCATTTTAAAAACGCTGAAATAACCTAAACTGCCTTTGTTTGTCTTGGCACTTAAATCGTTAGAATATTTTACGGCAGCATCTTCAAACGGTAGTCCTTTTAAAATTTCGTTTCTAACTTCAACAGCTTTGTTGTAAGCCTTTAGAGTATCTGTAGGTTGTGCAAATTCATCAACATTAATTAAAATGTGCGATGCTTTTACTTCATAATCAGCACGGTTTAAAGCTTCGTTCAACAACCGGTCCAGTTCTTTTTCGTTAATGAAGTATTTTTCTGCTAATTCGCTTCTGTAAACTTTAAATTCCTGTTCAATTTTTGGCGATTTATCAATACCTAAAGCATAAGCCTGCTGTAGTTTTAGCTTGTAAGTTTTGTAAAGATTAAAATAAGTATCAATGTCTTTCTGCGATTCATCAGCAATAATGTCAATATTTTTGTTGTACAGTCGTTCAAAATCGGCAACATTATAAATACTGTCGTTAATGGTAACCAAAACATCGGTTGGTTTTTGTGCAAAAGCTGTGATTGATAAATTAAGCAGTAAAAAATTTAAAGTTACTTTTATAAGTTTCATTACAATTTTGGTTGATTTCACAAAGTTAAACTTTTTTGCGAGAGATCATAAACCGATTAGAAAAACCACCGCCCGAATTGTTTTAAAATACACTTTAATATACTATTTTTGCAAACCTAATTACAGAGTAATGAGTTTTAAAGACGAAATATTAAAAAGAAGAACCTTTGCGGTTATTGCGCATCCCGATGCCGGTAAAACAACCTTAACAGAAAAACTGCTTTTGTTTGGTGGGGCTATTCAGGAAGCGGGTGCCGTAAAAAGTAATAAAATTAAGAAAGGTGCCACATCCGATTTTATGGAAATTGAGCGCCAAAGAGGTATTTCGGTAGCAACTTCGGTTCTTGCTTTTAATTATAAGGATAAAAAAGTAAACATTTTAGATACGCCAGGTCATAAAGATTTTGCCGAAGATACTTTTAGAACGCTTACTGCAGTGGATTCTGTTATTGTGGTGATCGACGTTGCAAAAGGGGTAGAGGAGCAAACCGAAAAATTGGTTGAAGTGTGTAGAATGCGCAATATTCCTATGATTGTATTCATTAACAAATTAGATCGTGAAGGAAAAGATGCATTTGATTTGTTAGATGAAGTAGAACAGAAATTAGGTTTGAAAGTGACACCTTTATCGTTTCCAATTGGTATGGGATATGATTTTCAGGGAATTTATAATATTTGGGAAAAGAATGTGAATTTGTTTTCTGAAGATAGTCGTAAAAATATTGATGATGTAATTACGATTGATAATTTAGAAGACGAAACTTTGGACAAACTGGTTGGTGCAAAACCTGCCGATAAATTACGCGAGGAATTAGAATTGGTTGCAGAAGTGTATCCGGAATTTAACCGTGAAGATTATATTAACGGCGATTTACAGCCGGTATTCTTCGGATCTGCCTTAAATAATTTTGGAGTTCGTGAACTTTTAGACTGTTTTATAGAGATTGCACCATCACCACGTGCAAAAGATTCTGATACCAGAACAGTTCAGCCCGATGAAAATAAATTCGCAGGTTTTGTGTTTAAAATTCACGCCAATATGGATCCTAAACACCGCGACCGTTTAGCGTTTATCAAGATAGTTTCGGGAACTTTTGAACGTAACAAACCTTATACACATGTGCGTTTAGGTAAAAATTTGAAATTTTCGAGTCCGAATGCGTTTTTTGCCGAAAAGAAAGAAATCGTTGATATTTCGTACGCCGGCGATATTGTTGGTTTGCACGATACCGGAAACTTCAAGATTGGCGATACATTGACAGAAGGGGAGTTGATGAATTTCCGTGGGATACCATCGTTTTCTCCGGAGCATTTCCGTTACATTAACAATGCCGATCCAATGAAATCGAAACAATTGGAAAAAGGAATCGACCAGTTAATGGACGAAGGTGTGGCTCAGTTGTTCACATTGGAATTAAACGGACGTAAAGTTATTGGAACCGTTGGTGCCTTACAGTACGAAGTGATTCAATACCGATTGGAACACGAGTACGGTGCAAAATGTACCTACGAACCTTTTGCTGCTTTTAAAGCGTGCTGGGTTAGACCTGAAAATCCTAAAAATGAAGAGTTTGCAGAATTTAAACGTGTAAAGCAAAGGTTTTTAGCAAAAGATAAATCAGGACAGTTAGTTTTTCTGGCAGATTCTGAATTTTCAATTCAAATGACGCAAAGTAAATATCCAACCGTAAAATTAGATTACGTTTCGGAACGGATTTTATAATAACAAAAAGCTATCTAAATGGTAGCTTTTTTTGTTTGCATTAATCATTTTTAATAAACTATGTTATGTATAAAATTATATTTGCTATTTGTGTACTATTTTCACTACTATCCTGTAACAAGTCAAAACAAGAACCAGTAGTTAACTCTATCAAATCTAAAGATAATACAAAAGTTTACGGACAAAAAGTTGACAATGAAACACGTTGTGTACATTATCATTCACAATTAGATATTATTGCCATAAAATTTAAATGTTGTAAAAAGTATTATCCTTGTTATAAATGCCATAAAGAAGCCGAAATACATATACCTCAAGTTTGGAGTATAGCCGAGCAAGATCAAAAAGCAATTCTTTGTGGTGTTTGTAAGCACGAATTAACTATAAAAGAGTACTTAAATAGTGGTAATAAATGCACATCTTGTAAATCTAACTTTAATCCGGGTTGTCAATTACATTATCATTTGTATTTTGAGAAAGAATAAAAGTTTCTAGAGGTAAAAAATCAACCAAATTAAGGTTGATTTTTTATATCTTCAAACTACTCTCAAACGGAACGCGGTGAATCAAACTTCTACCTAAAGTAACTTCGTCGGCATATTGCAGTTCGTCGCCAACGGCAATTCCACGAGCAATAGTCGATGTAATAATTTCGTAATTTTTAATTTGTTTGTAAATATAAAAGTTGGTAGTATCACCTTCCATGGTAGAGCTCAACGCAAAAATAATCTCGGTAACGCCACCGTTTTTTACTTTTTCAATTAAAGGCAAAATATTCAATTGGTTAGGACCAATACCATCGATCGGAGAAATTTTTCCGCCTAAAACATGGTAAATTCCTTTGTAAAGCTGGGTGTTTTCCAATGCCATTACGTCTCGTACATCTTCCACTACACAAATTATCGAATGATCGCGCGACGGTTTTTCGCATATTTCGCACAAGTTAGTGTCCGATATCGCATAACAGCTTCTGCAGTATTTAATTTCGGTTCGCAACAAATCCAAAGCGGTTGTTAGACCGGTGGTTTGTTCAATAGGTTGACGCAATAAATGCAAAACCAAACGCAATGCCGTTCTTTTACCAATGCCTGGTAGTTGAGCCATTTCGTTTACCGCGTTTTCTAATAATTTCGAAGGAAAATCCATTTTGCAAAATTAATAAATTTTACTTGAAAATTAAACGTTGCTTTTTAATACGGCAACAATAAAATATTTATTTTTGAGAAAATTTTAAGAAATGACTCCCATTGTAATTTTAACCATTTTAATAATATATTTTGGTGTTTTAATCGGTATTTCGCATTTTGTAAGCCGTAAAGACAGTAGTAATGCAGCTTTTTTCTCGGCAAATAAAAACTCAAAATGGTATTTGGTAGCTTTCGGAATGATTGGTACGGCACTTTCGGGCGTTACATTTATATCCGTTCCCGGTGAAGTAGGTGCCCCGAGTGGTGAGCAATTCAAATACTTTCAGTTTGTGTTGGGAAATGCCGTTGGCTTTATTATCACGGCAACTGTTCTTTTACCTTTATATTATCGATTGAATTTAGTTTCGATCTACGAGTATTTCGAAAAGCGATTGGGTTTTTACAGTTACAAAACGGCTGCGGGTATATTTTTAATCAGCAGAACTATTGGATCAGCTTTCAGATTGTATCTGGTTGTTATTGTTTTTCAGCGTTTTGTATTCGATGCTTTCGGAATTCCGTTTGCGGTTACAGGTCTAATTTCGTTGGTACTAATTTACGCATACACTTATAAATCCGGATTAAAAGCAATTATTATTACCGATACCTTGCAAACATTTTTCCTGATAAGTTCGGTTATTTTAACCATTATTTTTATTTGTCACAGTTTAGATTTGAATGCAGTTGAAGCTTTTGAAACGGTTAAAAACAGCAGTTACAGTAAAATTTTCTTTTGGGAAGATTTTGTTGATAGCAGATTTCACTTCATTAAACAGTTTTTGGGCGGAATGTTCGTAACTATTGCAATGACTGGATTGGATCAAGATTTAATGCAGAAAAACTTAAGTTGTGCTAATATTAAAGATGCGCAAAAAAACATGTTCACCTTTACGGGGATTTTTGTATTGATAAATATTTTTTTCTTGGGAGTAGGGGCATTGCTTTATATTTATGCAGATGCAAATGGAGTTTCAGTTCCTCTTGATTTGGTTTCAGGTAAACCCAGAACCGATTTGTTGTTTCCAGAAATTGCCTTTCATCACTTGGCATTAATGCCTGCAATTGTTTTCTTATTGGGATTGATCGCTGCTACTTTTGCTACAACCGATTCTGCTTTAACAGCCTTAACAACTTCTTTTTGTATCGATTTTTTAGGAATGGATAAACCTGAAAATGTTAAAAGGCCTAAAAATGTGAAGATCCGAAAAATAGTTCATTTAATTTTCTGTCTGATAATGTTTGCAGTCATTGTAATCTTTAATATAATTAACGATGCATCTGTAGTCAGTATGATTTTTAAAATTGCTTCATACACTTACGGACCTTTGTTGGGACTGTTTACTTTCGGAATGTTTTTCAAGTCTCGAAAGGTTCACGATAAATTGGTACCAGTTATCTGTTTAATTTCACCATTTATTACCTTATATATAAGTAACAACTCGGCAACATTGTTTAAAGGATATATTTTTGATAACGAACTTATCATTGTAAACGGATTAATAACCTTGATATTATTATTGTTTATAAGCTTTAAACAAAAAACCGAACTTAATTAAGTTCGGTTTTTTTAATATTTATTAATGCTTAATAATACCAAAGTGCAGGCTTCTTCATATTCAATACCCGCAGCTTTTAATTTTTCTTGTAAATCTTTGTTTTCAGTTCCTGGGTTAAAAATTACACGTCTTGGTTGTAGATTTATAATGTAATCGTAAAAAGGTTTTTGGTTTGTCGGATTCAAATACAGCGTTATTGTATCAATGTCGTCATGATCTATAAGTTCTTTATGGATTTTCACTCCGCTTATTTCGCCCTCACGGTTTCCAAAAGCTTTAACTTTATGATTGTAATTTAATAGTTTTCTTACAGCCATGTTAGAATAACGTTGCACATTTTCCGATGCTCCCATAACTAATGTATAATTTTTCATAGATTGATTTTCTTTACAAGTTACGATTTTTACGTAATAAGAACAAATAATTTCTCCCCTTTAAATAAGCTGGATTGACAAAAAAATCCCGATTTGTTCAATACTTAACTGTTAAAATTCCTTTATAACCCCTTAGTAATAAGATAACAAAAAAATAACGA